>DOCA01000129.1 GCA_003503995.1 Holosporales bacterium | reverse complement strand
ACTCAAAACTAAATCACTATAGTAGCAGAATCTGATGCTTTTTGAGCAGCAAGTGATCTGTCTTCCGCAACATTTTCAGCATGCTCTACCGCCCCCGCACCAATTCCTTGAGCTTCTTACAGCACAAAACTTATCAAAAAAACAACCCATAGGGGTATAGCAATATTCATTAATAAATTGCCCACGAGGTCTAGTTTTAATATCCAACAAGCGATTATTTGCAGTTGAGTCTGTTTTTATAACTGCCCCAGAGAAAGTTCTGCCCACATGACCTCCTCCATAAAATTGGAATGTATCAGGGTTGGCCTGAGCATAATTCGTAAAAAAGACTAGAGTTAGTGTAAAAATACATACTATTTTATTGTTCATAGCTAAAAGCAGCCTTCCTGTTTAATCTGGTTAATTATGAATGAGTTTTCACAGGGTAGTCCCTATAATCTCACGCTTTATTTATAAAATTTTAAACTAATTTTAATTATTAAGAAAGATTAAGCTAATTTATTTGTACTAACTTTCACGCAATACAGTTGCAAAAAGCAACAAAGAGATACTTCTGAGATAAACTCAACCGCCCCATTAATCTCAGGAAAACAAACAACAAGCTTGAAGTTGCCCCCTGACCTGTCATAGACTCCTTTAAAGACTATTGAATAGCCACGTTAAAAGATGAGCCCTATGTTAGAAAAAAACTACACACCGCAAGACATTGAAGATAAACATTATAAAGCTTGGGAAAAAGCTGGTGCTTTTAAAGCTGTGGCTCGTGCTGGTTACGAGCATAAAGGTGCTTTTACCATTATGATGCCTCCTCCCAATGTCACGGGGAATCTTCATATGGGGCATGCCTTAAACTATACCCTACAAGATGTTCTTGTACGCTATCATCGCATGCGTGGATTCACAACCCTTTGGCAACCCGGTACGGACCATGCAGGCATTGCAACACAGATGGTTGTTGAACGTCAACTGGCAGAAGCCGGAGAACCAAGTCGCCGCGACATGGGTCGTGAGAAATTTCTTAAACGTATTTGGCAATGGAAAGAAGAATCCGGCGGTGCCATTGTAAAGCAACAAAAACGCCTTGGGTTAACACCAGATTGGGATCGTCAGCGCTTTACCATGGATGATGGATTAAGTGCCGCTGTTCGCAAGATTTTTGTTGATCTCTACAAAGACGGCCTCATTTATCGCAATAAGCGCTTGGTGAACTGGGACCCCAAACTCCTCACAGCCGTTTCAGATCTAGAAGTTGACGCCGTAGAATGCCAAGGCAACCTCTGGTACATAGTTTATGATATTGCTGGCGAACCTGGACGCACAATCACGGTTGCAACCACACGCCCAGAAACTCTGTTTGGCGATACTGGTATTGCCGTGCATCCTGATGATGATCGCTATAAGGATATTATAGGGAAAAAAGCCATTGTTCCTTTTGTGAATCGTGAAATTCTTATTGTAGCCGATGAGCACTCTGACCCAGAAAAAGGAACGGGAGCTGTTAAAATTACGCCGGCCCACGATTTTAATGACTTTGACGTTGGAGAACGCCATACCCTCGAAAAAATTACCATCCTTGATGAACATGGGTCTTTGATAACAGATTTACCAGCACCTTTTGCTGGACTTGAGCGTTTTACCGCTCGAAAGCGCATCGTGCAAGAACTTGAGGCCCTTGGAAAGATTGAAAAAATTGAGCAAACCACCCACAGTGTTCCCCACGGGGAACGTTCTGGTGTTGTGCTTGAACCTCGCTTGACGGACCAATGGTTTGTTAATGCCGAATCTCTGGCAAAAGATGCTCTTGCTGCAGCCCATGACGGCAGAACAACCATTCACCCCGAAAGCGGTCTAAACACTTACGATCATTGGCTTAAAAATATCCAACCCTGGTGTATTTCACGACAACTATGGTGGGGCCATCAAATTCCCGCTTGGTTTGGCCCCGACCACACAATTTTTGTTGCCGAAACCGCAGAAGAAGCAAAAGCCCAAGCCAAATCTCACTATGGGAAAACCGTCGAGATTACCCAAGAAACAGATGTTCTAGATACATGGTTTTCTTCTGCTCTCTGGCCTTTTTCAACCCTTGGCTGGCCTGAAAAAACAAAAGAACTTGAACAGTTCTACACAACAAGCTGCCTTATAACTGGAAGCGATATTCTTTTCTTTTGGGTTGCGCGCATGATGATGATGGGGCTTTATACGATGAAAGAGGTCCCCTTTAAAGATGTCTTTCTCCACGCTCTTGTTCGCGATGAACATGGCCAAAAAATGTCTAAAACCAAAGGTAATGTCATTGATCCTCTTTTGGTTATGGACAAATACGGTGCCGATGCCCTTCGCTTTACCATGACAGCCTTTGCAGCGCCAGGTCGAGACATTAAATACTCTGATGCTCTTGTTGAAACCTACCGAAATTTTGCAACAAAGCTTTGGAATGCAGCCCGTTTTCTCGAAGGAAATGAAGTTTCTTATACAGCTGACCTCAATCCCGCTGACCTTAAGCTTGATCTAAATCGTTGGATTGTTGGCGAGTTTGTTGCCTGCCTTGAAGACGTTGAGAGCGCTTTAGCACGCTATCGTTTTGATGAGATGGCAACGGCGCTTTATCGTTTTGCATGGGGTACTTTTTGTGATTGGTATATCGAGTTTTCTAAACCCATTCTTTTCGACGGGACCGAGGAAGAAAAAACCGAAACCCGTAGAACACTTGGTTGGGTCTTGGGGCAGCTTTTGCATGCTCTTCACCCCATTATGCCTTTTATCACCGAGGAAATTTGGCAAAACCTCACATCTGGCAAAGCTGGTTTATTAATTACAAATCCATGGCCCTTAGAAAACAAGGGAGAAATAACTGACCACGAGCCCTATAAAAATGAGGGCATCCAGGATCAATTCAACTGGATTATTGAACTTATTACCATGGTTCGCAGTGTCCGTAACGACGTTAATGTCCCAGCTGGTGCAAAAATTCCTTTGCAGGTTGTTCTTGAGGATCCCCAAAAGAAACAAGCGATTTCAAATCTTGCTCCCCTCATTTTGCGTCTAGCGCGCCTTGATGCCCTTGATATTGTAGAAGCAGCCCCTCAAGAAAAAGGTTTTGTTCAAGGTGTTATTAAAGGAGGTACTCTTTACCTTTCCATTAACAATGTGATCGATATTGGCGCAGAAAGAGCCCGCCTTGAGAAAAATCTTAAGAAAGTTGAAGGAGAAATCACGTCCCTTGAAAGAAAGTTATCAAATAAAAAGTTTGTAGATAAGGCACCAGAAGAAATAATCACTAAAAATAAAGAGCGATTACAAGAAGAAAAAGACCTAAAAGCAAAATTAAATACTGCCTTAAGTCGTTTAGCCTAAATCTCTTGAAAGTGTTTAAAAAACTTGACCTCTGGCGTTAATTTGCTATTAATGTCCTAATAGAAAAAATGTAGGTTCATATGCCAGAAGTTATCATCAATGGTCCCGAAGGACGCCTTGAAGCTAAATACCACCATACAAAAACCAATGCCCCCGTGGCAGTTATTTTACACCCTCACCCCGAGGATGGTGGCACCATGAATGACAAGGTAACCTATGCTTTGTATCGCATATTCTCACAGAATGGTTTTAACACGCTGCGGTTTAATTTTCGAGGCGTTGGTAAATCTGAAGGTGTATTTGACGAAGGGGAGGGCGAACTCAGCGATGCTGCCTCTGTCCTTGATTGGCTTCAAGCTCATAACCCCAATGCACCTGCCTCTTGGGTTGGTGGCTTTTCCTTTGGTGCTTGGATTGCTATGCAGCTTTTGATGCGTCGCCCAGAACTTGACGGATTTGTGGCTGTCAACCCTCCAGCTGACAGCAAAGATTTTACATTTCTTGCTCCTTGCCCCGTTTCTGGTCTCTTTATTCAAGGTGCTGATGATAAAATAGTGAAGCCTGAATCTGTCACCACTCTTGCACAAACCCTCACAGCACAACGTAATATTTACATTACGGACAAACAAGTTGAAGGCGCTGATCATTACTTCACAAACAAACTAAAAAGCGTTATGGATCTGACTCAAGAGTACCTCAAGACAGGTCACCAACAGGCCATCGCTAAAAGCGCTTAAACATTTAAAGTCACCTTGCAGCATCTTAACATCTCTTTTACGTCCTCTTCTACGGGGCACATTTTGTCGTTTTTCAATATCCAAATCCCTCTCCAAACAATGTTGCATTCTTGCAACGCTCACTTATTAAATTAAATTTGAATCAATTTTTTCATTGGTTTTATTAAAAAGTAACGTGATGATGAAAGTATCTATCATAGGAGAAACATAGATGAAAAATATCTTAACACTAACATGTGCTTCTGTTGTTGCACTTGGTTGTGCGACAGATCTTTCTGCTGCAGCACCAACAACAAAACAAGGTGATGCGGGCTTAAAGGCCCAAGTTGAAATGCTGATGAAGCGCGTTAACGAGCTTGAAGCAAAAGAAAAAGCTGTTGGCAGCCTTACTGAAAAAGAAGCTGTCACATCAGGAAACAACTTAAACCTTACGCTTTCTGGTCAAGTAAACCGTGCTGTTTTATGGCATGACGACGGGGAACACTCAAACTTTGTACATGTGGACCCAAGTTCCGACGCCTCTACACGTTTTCGTATTGAAGCAACAGGCAAAATATCTGAAGGCAATATTGCCGGTGGTGTCATCGAAATGGGTGTACGTAGCAACGCCGCTGAAAAAGTTGACGTGCACTATGCAAATGACAGCTCAGTTAATCCAAAAATACGTCTTGCTGAAGCCTATTTCGACAGCAAGCGTTGGGGTAAAGTAACTCTTGGTCAGGGTTATACTGCTGCCGCTCTTGTGACACGCTATACAGACCTATCTAACACAAGCGCTATTTCCAGTGGAACAAATGTTGGACAACTTGCTGGCGGTACAATTTTTGTTGACAAAACCAAAGCATCTACAGATCCTGCCTTTGGTTCAAAAGCTGCAAACAAAGCAAAAACAAGCGGTGGAGCATATATAAAAATTGCTGAGATCTTTAATGACATTGGTAATGGTGGTGCAACAGGTCGCGAAAACCGTATCCAGTACGATACACCAAAATTCTGGGGCACAAAGCTAGCCACATCCCATGCATATAAAGGCCGTAACGACATGTGGGATGTTATGTTAAAACATGCGTCTACAGTTATGGGTACAAAAATTGCTGTTCAAGCTGCTTACGTTCATGACCTAGCTAACACTAGTAATGTCACTAGCTCCGTTGTTGCACCTGCAAAATACACACAATGGAACGGATCTATTGGTGCCTTGTTCCCAATTGGTTTGAGCCTTCAATTTGCGGCCACATCTCGCAATTGGAAAGTTCAAAATGCACCTGATGGTAAGATCTATTATGGTAAGGTTGGTTATCAACAAAACTTCTTTGAAGCTGGTAAAACAGCACTTGCCCTTGATTATGGTCATTTCGAGAACATGTTCTTAAACCTTGGTCCTAACAACGCATATGTCAAAAAAGATTATATTGGTAAAACATATGGTGCTGGTTTGGTTCAACACATCGATCGCGTTGCAACAGAAATCTACCTTTCTGCACGTGTTTATGCGCTTGATGGTGATTCAACTGATAATGCTCGCTACAAAGACATCACGATGGTTATGTCTGGTCTACGAGTTAAATTCTAAACCTATAGGAGATATAAGTTTTGCGTAACTTAAAACTTATGGCCTTTTTAATTCTACAGTCAGTCTTGCTTTTGCAGGCTGGCTGTAGTCATTTTGAGCCAGATACAATCAAAGAAGATGGCATGGCCGATGGTCCAGGTCTATTTTCCGGTGAAAAAGGTTATTTCGAACTTTAAAAAATATATAATATAGTTAATTCGTTTTGCGTTCACACAAAGCATTAGCGATAACGCCTATTCTTATAGGCACGAAGCGCTTAGCAACGAAGTGTAAATACAAAACAGGTTAACTTGAGGGGCGGCTTTGTCGCCTCTTTTTACTTTAAAAATCACACCGACACAAATATCTTTAATAATCGGCTGAAGAGACCTCATGCCTGATTTTCATCCAGGCCAGGTTATTGTTTTAGATAATGCGCCTTTCATAACTAAACACCACCTTTTCTCAAGACTACCAAGCTCTTGGAGACACATTAACTCCTAACAACAACGCTACTTTCTCTTCAAGTTTGCACATACCATTATAAAGATGGTATGGCCTTAATTGACGATTTTTAGAACGATGATCTACTGCCTCAAAACTAAAGTATGTTTCAAGAAATTCATTCTTATCAGGGAAATCTTGGATTACATCATAGATGAGATTTTCTGTTTCTGAATGGTAAAACGCTCTAAAATCCCCATCGGGTGAAATAGAAAAAGTATTAATTTTTACCAAGTCGATAATCTCAGCAAGCCTGCTATCAAAAGTTAAAAAAACTGGAATGAAATAATCAACGCCTCCTCTTTCTAGAAGATTGACCTTGAGTTCAGTATCTCGAATATGTTTCATATCCCACGCCATATTCCTTAAATCCCGAAATATGTTTTTATTGCCTGGTTGAATTTTAGCAAAGAATTTTAACTTTTGTTTGCGAGCGAAAAACTCTTTTGCTAATAGAGCTTCACGATGATGTATAGCATTAATATCACGGTGCATAAAAACAAGAAATTCTTTAACCTTTTTATGCACATCTTGCTTACTGGAAAAATGGATTTCAATCATTTTCAACAGCAAAACATAATACCGCAGGTAGTCTTCTTTGATTTCACTCACAACATTTTGGTTGGTTAACCCATACATCATAAATGAAAGATGATTTGCAGTTTCATCAGATAATTGTTGATCTGTCATCGTTGATACAATGCGCGTTCCATGACGATCAGATTTCAATTTAGCAAAACGTAATTTGTTATAGGCCTTAAGACTTTTAAAGATTTCGTTATACTCTACAGGTGCATGCAATCCGAAAAGGTTTTCTAAGAAATAAGGTAGGGGGTCAAAATTTGCCCTTCGTTCTGCAAGAAAGACCATAACTTCTTTAATATCCTTTGGAATTCTACTGATATTCCCCTCAAGGTAAGGTTTAATATAACTAACAACATTTGTATCTAAACCGATTGAATAATCAAAGGTTATCTTATAAAGCCCCTTATTTTTTCCCGTTAGTTTTTCATCAATAAAAAACATCTCATTATGCTTGAATAAATTCCTTAATGCGCCAGTTGATGAGAATGAATGATTAGAGCAGTAGGACGTTTTGGTACCCTTAGGGGTAGAATAAATAAATTTCCACCCCTTCAATACACCTGAATTCTCAAGGTAGATTTTTCCCGCCTCAGCTAAAGTCTTAGATGCGCCAATTTCTTGGATTGCACTAATTTGTTTTTTTCTCAGAGACTCTTCCTGCATTCGGAAGATTTCCTCTTTCATTTTAGAAATATTCATAGGGATTTCTATCGCATTCTAAACAAGATAAAGGCAAATCTGAAAGAAAATAGCTCTTTTAAAAAGGAGACAATATTACCATTACGCCTCTCTTTTCAAAAGCTTCTGAAGATCTTCTAAAGGCAGCGCACCAGAGATAATTTTACTCACTCCTTTAACGACAAAAGTTGGTGTGGCCGTTAAATCAATGCCATCAGCAAGATCCATGTTATTTTTAATGAGTGCTTCTGTCTCTTTGCTTTCCATATCCTTTTTAAATTGCGTGACATTCATCCCAATACCCTTGGCCATTTTAAAAACATCTTCCAGCGTAACAGAGGGATCAACTTTATGGGTTTCTGATTGCATTTCCGCATATTTTCCTTGCTTTGAGGCAGCAACAGTTGCTTGAACAAGCATCAAAGATTTCTCATGCATAAAGGCGATATCTCGAGCAACAATTTTTAAATCTTTGTTAGCACTTAGTGCCTCTCGAAGAACGCCTTCAAATTTACGACAATACCCACAAAAAGGATCCATAAAAACAACCATTTCCGTTGTTCCTTTCGGATTGCCTAAAAAGGGTGTGCCATTGCTATGATCAAATAGTTCCGACTTATATTTATCAAGTTTTTCAGATTGTTTTTTTTCTTGCTCTTTTTGGCCATGGGCTTGGACAGCCATAACAATTTCAGCAAAGGCTTCGGGGTTATTTTTCAAATAGTCAACGGCAGCTTTACCGATAATATCCTTAGCCTCCGCACTTATACCATGAGCAGCGCTAAAGCTGAGAAATGAAAAAGAAGCTGTTGTTAAAAGAATTTTTTTGATCATTACGGTTGTTACCTTCCCTGATTTTATATAGCTTCATTAGAATAATGTATTTTACCTTTTTCTCAAACACCCTATTTTCCTTGCTCTTTGCAAGTTGTTATAAGAACGGTATCGTTTACAAGAAACGTTAGAAGAAATTTTTGATGATTGTACTCTATAAAGCAACGGCTGTTTTGTGATGGAGAAGGAAGCTGATCTTTCAAATCAATACCAAGGGCAAACGGCAAGTCTTGTTTATACCATTTAGCAAGAGATTCCTTCGCTCCCCATAAATAATAAAAACCAAGAGCCCCATAACGTTCGACATAATTTTGCTCTTGTTCTGAAAAAATACTACTAGCTATCTCTGTAAAAGCACGCTGTTTTTGGCTATCTTCTATATCTATGGTGGTGGGATTTTTTAGATCCGATAAAATAAAGGCAACCCAAGGACCCGTGTGGCTAATGCTAATATGAAAATTACTAGGAAGGCTCGATGTTTCTGGCAATATCAAGTAGGGTGCCCCTGATGCTTCACGATGAATTAAAACTCTCGAGACCTGATCTAAAGTTATATGAAACTCTTCAATTAAAAGGCGTCGCACAAGGGCTAAAACAACAGCGCGTCTAAAGGATAAAGAGGGCCTTTTTGACTTTTTAAGACTAATGTTTTCCCCTTCTTCGGGGCAAAATTTCTGAAGAAGGGCCATTGTTTCAGGCGACTCTGTAGTGTATTTTAAAGTATACATGAAGGGGCTTATCCATTGACTTTATAATACCCATCATATACCTTTCCAAAGAAAATAGAGGATTTTTTTATAATGAAAAAAATATTACTAAGCACCTCTCTTGTTGTTCTAGCAACAGCTTTAACAGGTTGCGGCAAACGCCTTCCCCAAGTTTATAATGTAAATCGTCATGTTATGCCTTTTGAAGTGGCAAATCTAACGGATGCACAACGAGAAGAACGCCTCCGTCTCGCTGCTGGTAAAAATGGGTGGAGCTGCCAAAGGGTGGATGCTAAGAAGTTAATTTGTCGTATAAGGGCTCGTAGCCACAGCGCAACTATTGATGTTGATCATAACAAACATTACTTCTCCATTAATCATGTTGAGTCCTCAAATTTAAGATATAACAATGGAAAAATCCATCCCACCTACAATAGATGGATTAAAAAGCTTGAGCAAATCATTGAAAAAAATCTTGGGCTCGTGAAAGTAGATACGGAAAAAGCGACGCCACCTACAAACTCTAAGGTGTATCGCACAAAATCTAAAACCTATCGCACGGAATCAAAAACCTATAGCACAGAGCCTATTGCCCCAACTTCCGTTAAAGAAAAACCCTTGGAAGATAATGATCATGTTGATCACGTGGAACTCGATTGGTAACAAAGCCTTAAAGGCCTCTTTGCTGTATTCATCTCCTAAAGAGGCCCTCTCCGAAGGCCCTCCTGAAAAAATTCCAAAGGCCATGAGGCGTCGTTTGACACCTCTTGGATGCCTCGTTGTTGAAACACTTTATGGTGCCGTTGATTTTCTTGAAGCGTCTACCATCGACTCAGAAATCCCTTGGGTTTTTTCCTCGCGCCATGGGGATGGAGACCGTGTTAGACGTTTATTAGCAGACATCTCGAAAGATGAGTTGCTCTCCCCTATGGATTTTAGTCAATCTGTCCACAATGCCATTGCTGGTGCCTTTTCTATTATTTCTCAAAATACAAAAATGCATACGGCTCTTTCGGCAGGCAACGCTAGTTTTGAAGTAGGTCTTTTAGAGGCTTACGCCCTTCAAAGAAAAACCAATGGTTACGTAGGGTATGCCTATTATGACTCTCCTATGCCGCCACCTTATGACGATCTTATCCAAGGAAACAAAGAAAAAAACCCTTTTTGCCTCGTTATGGTTCTAGGACCAGATGAGTGTTCTTCCAATAAAATAGGCAGCATCCTTTCTTTAACCTACACCTCAGACGCTATAGAAAAACCTGATAAGCTGACGCCCCTTCAAGCGATCACATTGTTTTTTAACAATAAAGACCCTCACTGTTCCTTTTCTGTATCCAGTGGTTCTTTTGACATCAAAAGAAAATCCATATAAACAAGTTTTTTCTATCTTATTTACTTTATTCATGCTAATTATCTCTCTAAATAAAGTAACACTTTTTAGATTATTGACTTTTCTCATAAGCAGGATTGGTATTTTATGGCGTCTATTAGGTGTCATGGTGAACGCGACTTTCTTTTGGAGTGGTGGCCTCTTTTTATGCACCATTGTTTTTCCAATCATTACCCTCACAACAAAATCACAAGAAAGAAAGCATAAAAGAGCTCGTTTTTGCATTCAACATACCTTTCAACTTTTCCTATGGTCCCTGAGTCTTTGGGGTGTTTTAAAAATCCAAAAAAAAGAACTAAGGCGCCTTCAAAACCAAAAAGGTACCTTGCTAATTTGTAATCATCCCAGTCTTTTAGATACGGTCCTTATTATGGGGCATTTTAAAAATATTCAATGCATCGTAAAAGGCGAATTATGGACCCACCCTATTCTTGGTGGCATTGTCAGAACAGCAGGTTACATCCCCAATAATATGGAACCAGAGGCGTTTTTAGAACTCTGTCGAGACCAACTGTCTCGAGGAGAAAATATCCTGATTTTCCCTGAGGGCACCAGAACAAAAATAAACAAGCCTCTTCATTTGAAAAGAGGTTTAAGCAATTTAGCGTTGGCAACACAAGCTAATATTCAAACCTTAACCCTCTCTTGTTCGCCGCCAGCTTTGACAAAAGAAGATAAATGGTATAAACTCCCGTCCAGACGTGTGCTCTTTCAGCTCAGTTCTGGACCTCTTTTTGTAACGAAAGATTATAAAGCAGATGCGCCCCGATCTCTTCGCGCGAGAGCCCTCACCCAAGAGGTGCAAAGTTATTACAATAGGTATTTAGGATATGAATGAATTAGAAACAGAAATCAAAAAATTGATTATTGATTCTCTTAATTTAGAGGATTTAGCGCCTGAAGATATTAAGTCCGATGAAGCTCTCTTTGTAGAAGGGTTGGGGTTAGATTCCATCGACGCCCTTGAACTCAGCATGGGATTACAAAAGAAATATGGCATCAAAATTGAAGCTAAAAACGACAAGATCAAAGATTACTTTTTCTCCGTTGAGACCCTTGCTCGTTTTGTAAACGAGCAAAAGAAATAGAGATTCATATGACAAATTCCATGACAAAAGATGACATCTTAAAAAATATATCTGCTTATTTGGTAGAGTATTTCGAGGTACCCGCCAGTGATATCACGCTAGAAGCTAAAATTTATGAAGACCTTGATCTTGATTCAATTGATGCCGTTGATCTGATTGTAAAGCTACAAGAACTCACAGGGGAAAAAATTGCTCCCGAAAGCTTTAGAGAAGTCCGAACCGTTGGCGATGTGGTAGAGAAAGTTGCAGACCTTACCAATAAAAAATAAAAAATTCTCAACTCTTTTCTTGAGGCTGACTTTAGGAGGCGTTGCCCTCCTATACCCCTTTATTCTCTATTTTTTTAGAGATAACTTTCCTCCTCTTTATCTTCTTTATGGTTTGCTAGCTCTCCTTTTTGTACGAGCTATAGCCCCGTTTATACTCTCGCCCAAAACACCTAAAACATCTTTGCAAAAAAATACTCTTGTTCTAACCTCTAGCGTTACGAGCATCATTTTAATACTATCTTTTTTTCAAGGGGGCAGCGCCGCTCTTTATTACCCTGTCATCATGGGCCTTACCATGGGAAGTGCGTTTACGCTCTCTCTTTTCTTTCCTCCCTCCCTTATAGAGCGCCTTGCCCGTTTGCAAGATCCCGCTCTTCCACCAACCGCCGTTTCTTATACAAAAAAAGTTACAAAAATCTGGGTAGGATTCTCTCTTCTTAATGCCGCTGTTTCTTACGGCACTATTATTTATGGAAATATTGAAGTTTGGACCCTCTATAATGGCCTTATTTCCTATATCTTAATGGGATTTTTATTGGGTGGAGAATTTCTTTTTCGTCCTTTTTACAAAAAGAATCAGCATAAAAAAGCTTTTAAAACTTTTACATCTCTTTCTCATTTTCACAAAAAAGGTATAAAAGAATGGGATACTTACTGGTACTCGCAAGAACCCTTCTGTCAGAATTATCCAGCTTATATTGCCACCCTTACCCATCACCTAAATCACTCAAAGGCAAAGCGTGTTTTCCTCATTAGTGAGGATAGAGCGCACTTTCTTGCAGGGCTTATTGCAACACTTCAAACTGGGAAAGTCCTTGTTCTGCCTTCAACACATAAACCTGACCTCTTAAAAAGCCTCCTTAAAAAAGGAGATATTATCTTAAGCGACCAGAAAGACCTCAGCACCCTTGACTGGCCGCTCATTGCCCTTAATAAAATCACACTACTAGAGACGCCCTCTAACTTTAGAGATATTAACCCTAAAGAAGCTATTGTTACCTTTTATACCTCGGGCTCCAGCGGCACGCCAAAACCTATCAATAAGTGCCTCTCTCAGTTAGAAGACGAAGTCCAAGAGCTTCAAAAAACATGGCCTCTAATATCTAACCAAAACACGACATTGCTTTCAACAGTTCCTCACCACCATCTTTATGGTCTCTTATTTTCTCTTCTATGGCCTGTAAGTGCTAGCGTTTCGATAGGGCGTCAAACCGTTTCCCACTGGGATGAATTCAAGGAAAATGAATCGTTTTCGACAAAGATTCAGAAAAACATTTTAATTTCTAGCCCTGCCCACCTAAAACGTTTTCCTGAGGGTTTCACCCACCCTTTTCAACAGGTATTTTCTTCTGGCGGACCTTTACTTCATAAAAACATTCAAAATAGTTTGCAGGCTCTTGGGGTTTTACCAACGGAAGTTTATGGCAGTACAGAAACAGGCGGCATTGCTTATCGTCAACAAACTGAAGAGAACACACCATGGACCTGTTTTCCAACGATTCGCCTTGGCGTTGATGAAGACTCAAATCTTAAAGTCGCCTCTCCTTATATAGAGACAACAGATCAAAAAGAAGGGTTTTTCCAAACAGCCGACAGAATAACCCTTTTAAATAAGGCACAGTTTTCCCTTCAAGGGCGCAGTGACCGCGTTATAAAAATAGAAGGAAAACGACTTTCGTTGATTGAATTAGAAAGTAAATTGCAAAACCTAAACGGCGTTCAAGAAGCATTTACTCTCCTTATAACCTCAGAGATACGACATGAAATTGGTGCTATTATTGTTCTCACGCCACAGGGTTCCCATGACCTTAAAACCCTTGGTAAGGTTGCGTATGTGCGCCAATTGCGCCTTGAATTGCGTTCTTATTTTGACCTTGTGACTCTTCCCCGGCGCTGGCGCTTTGTTGATCAAATCCCTGAAAATGCCCAAGGAAAACGCCCCCTTTCCTTACTATCACCTCTTTTTGAAAAGGAAGCTGCTTAATGTCTTTATCTAGCGTGCGCTCGCCCCGCGTTCTTTCAAAAAAGATCCAAGATCTAACAGCAGAAATTCATCTAGAAATCCCTGAAGACCTTGCCTATTTTGACGGGCATTTTAAAGACATGCCCGTTGTCCCTGGTGTTGTACAACTTCATTGGGTCGTTGACTTTATCCAAACACTTTTTAATGTTTCAGCCCCTATAACCAAAGGTGCTCAAATTAAATTCATGAACCTTATGCAACCCCTCCACCGTCCCATTTTGCACTTAGAAATCAACCCTGAAAAATGTCTCATCACTTATAAATACACAACAGATAACGAAAAAGATGATCTTTATTCATCAGGGAAGTTAACTTATGACGCCTAACTATTGCGCCATTTTGGCAACCTACAACCATCACAATGCTCTTGAAAAGACTGTTAAAATCCTACACCAAAACAGGCTGTCTATTATTATAGTGGATGATGGAAGCGATATTAAAACCCAGCAAGTTATTCAAGACATTGCTAAAAAATATAAAGATATCTCAACCCTACGCCTTGACAAAAATAGTGGCAAGGGCGCCGCTCTTGAGTGCGGACTTCGTTATGCCAAAAAACAAGGTTATACCCATGTTTTTCAAGTGGATGCCGATGGTCAACATGACTTAAGCACCCTTGGACAGTTCATTGATATTTCCAAAAGTAACCCCTCTGCCCTTTTAAGTGGTCACCCCCTTTACGACCAATCCATTCCCCTAGCAAGGCGCATTGGGCGCTGGTTTACCCATATTTGGGTATGGATTGAAACTCTGTCCTTTCGCATTACGGATACCATGTGTGGATTTCGTATCTATCCCCTTGAGCAAACCCTAGCTATTTATGACCAAGTCAACATTGGTCGACGCATGGATTTTGATACAGAAATTATGGTGCGTCTTTTTTGGGCGGGTGTGCCTATCATCATGAGTCCTGTTCGAGTCGTTTATCCCAAAGATAATCACTCAAATTTTAAGATGCTACAAGATAACTGGCGCATTACAACAATGCATACAAAGCTCTTTTTTGGCTTACTGTTTCATCTCCCTAAGATTCTCTCCAATCGTCCTAACTACACAACCCTTGATCTCTCGAGCGAAACCATCCATTGGTCTGTTGTAAAGGAACGAGGCTCTTTTGTAGGTATTCTCTTTCTTTCAAAGATTTATAAATTGCTTGGCCGTCGCTTTTGTTTGATTCTGGGTTCTCCCCTCGTGCTCTATTTTTATCTAACAGGCACCCTCCAACGCAAAGCTTCTCATGATTTTTTGAGCCGTGTTTTGAAAAAACAAATTGGATTTGAAGAAAGCTTTCGCCATTTTATGAATTTCTTTTCCATGGTTCTGGATAAATTCGGAGCTTGGAGTGGCGACATTGACCTCTCTCAATTGGATTCAACGGGTGTTAAACAATTCAAAAAAATGATGGCTCAAAAACAAGGGGGAGTTATTTTCGTAAGTCACCTAGGAAATATGGAGCTCTGTCGTGCCGTTTCAACACCCGACCACAAGAGTCGATTACACGTGCTGTTGCATTCAAAAAATGCCCAACACTTTAATCGCCTTTTAAAGGCTCTTAACCCTCTCTCAAATGTTAATATTATTGAGGTCACAGAAATTGGTGCAGACACCATGCTCTTTTTAAAAGGACGCATTGAGCAAGGAGATTGGATAGTCATCGCCGCAGACCGTCGCCCAATTCAAACGACAAAATCAACTGAACCCCGCGTGACTATGGCGTCTTTTCTAGGGCAACCCGCTCCCTTTGCCCAAGGTCCTTACGTTTTGGCATCTCTTCTTGAATGCCCCGTTTATGTATCCTTTGCCATTAAGTGCAATACCCAATATCGTCTTTATATCGAGAAATTTTCTGATCAAATTATCCTTGAACGACACAACAAAGAAGCTTCTTTACAATATTATACTCAAAAATTTTCTACAATATTAGAAGAAAAGGCAAAAAAATACCCCTATCAATGGTTTAATTTTTTTGACTTTTGGACACAAGATAAGTAAAATCCTTTTATTTATTAGAAAACATAAGGTCTTTATATGACAACCATTACTGTAAGTCACCAACATCCTTTGACTCTCGACCATATTGATTTACTATCCAACAGAAAAGCCACTCTTTCTCTTTGCGGTGAATCAGGATTTAGAGATCTTATAAAAAAAGGCAGTGACTTCATTACTAACACCCTTGATCGAGAAGGCCTTGTTTATGGTATTACAACGGGTTACGGTGATAATTGTACTCGCTCTGTTCCAGTTGACCTTGTCCCCGAGCTTCCCCTTCATTTAACTCGCTTCCACGGCTGTGGTTTAGGAGACTATCTTTCCTTACCTCAAACACGAGCCGTTCTAGCCGTCAGACTTGCGTCTTTATGTCGTGGTGTTTCCGGTGTGACTTTTGAACTTCTTGAACGCTTAGAGCTTCTACTCTCAGAAGATATTCTTCCTGTCATTCCAAGTGAAGGATCCGTTGGCGCTAGTGGTGATTTGACGCCTCTTTCTTACGTAGCGGGCGTCATTGCCGGCGAGCGAGAGGTCTGGTATCAAGGAGAAAAGCGTTTAACACAAGATGTGTATCAAGAACTTAATATTCAATCTCACACATTACGCCCCAAAGAGGCTCTTGCTTTGATGAATGGAACAGCTGTGATGACAGCTCTTGCCGTTGAAGCGTTTTTTAGAGCTCGTTATTTAGGTCGCCTTGCGGCCCGCTTAACAGCCATGACGTCTCTTGCACTCCAAGGAAATCCCCATCATTTTGATGAAACTTTATTTGCTGCAAAGCCCCACCCGGGACAAACAAAGATTGTTGCTCTTATACGAAGCGATCTTAAAAATGCTCCCGATGCCTTTCCCATTGAGCGCTTGCAAGACCGTTATTCTACAAGATGCGCTCCCCATGTCATTGGTGTTCTCGAAGACATGCTGCCCACCTTTAAAAACATCCTCGAAACAGAGATCAATTCAGCCAACGACAACCCCCTTGTGGATCTTGAGGGAGAAGGGCGCATTCTCCATGGAGGTCATTTCTATGGGGGGCATGTTGCTTTTGTTATGGATAGTTTAAAAAATATCGTTTCTAATATTGCTGATTTATTGGATAGGCAAATGGCAACCCTTGTTGACCCTAAGTTCAATCATGGTCTTCCAGCTAATTTATCTGGTGTCACAGGTAGGCGCGCTAGTCTTAATCATGGGTTAAAAGCTGTGCAAATTGGAGCCTCTGCCTGGTGTGCCGAGGCCCTGAAAGGCACAATGCCTGCCAGCGTTTTCTCTCGTTCAACGGAAAGCCACAACCAAGATAAAGTTAGCATGGGGACCATTGCCGCCCGAGATGCTCTTCGTGTCCTCCAGCTAAGTGAGCAAGTCGCTGTGGCCCAACTTTTTGCAGCCTTTCAAGCCTTGCGTTTGCGAGAAAGAGCAGGCATTCTGTCGGAAAAACATTATGGGGATGATCTTAATTTTTTCCTTAATGATGCTGGAACTCACGTCCCCTTCATTGAAGAAGATGAACCCCTAGAAAACGCTCTGCGACAAGTTATAGCCCATATTCAAAAGCGTACTTGGTGTCTTTATAAGGAAACCGATACACATGACTAAGCTCTTATCAGCCTCTCTTAACATTGCCCCTCAATTCTATGATATTGATCCCATGAACGTTGTGTGGCATGGCAATTATGTGCGTTATTTTGAAGAGGTACGTTCCCTTTTGTTGGATAAAGTTGGCCATAACTATAAAGAAATGGTTGCCTCAAATTATGCGTGGCCCATTGTAGATATGCGCATTAAATACGTAAAACCTTTGTGCCTTCATCAAAAAGCAACCGTTGAAGCAACGCTCGTCGAATACGAAAATCGTTTAAAAATTGACTATCGCATTTATGATCACCACACAAAGGAAATACTCACGAAGGCGACAACGATTCAAGTCGCCGTTGAAATGACAACTCAGGAAATGCAGTTTGAAACCCCACAAACTTTCCAAGATTGCGTCAAAGGGGCGTTAACATGAGAGCTATTTTTGCGATTCTTTTTTCTGTATTGAGTATTTTTTCTGTCGATGCATCTCCTCAAGATACTCTCAAAACAGTCCCTAAGGATAGCGTCCTTATCACCTCCTTTACCCAAAACCGCCACTTGAGTTCTATCCCAACGCCTCTTATTTCTACGGGAACTTTAAAACTCTGGCCTCAAAAAGGCCTTATTTGGGCAACGGAGCACTCTTTTCCAAGCACTCTTATTATTTCAAAATCAGGCCTTTATCAAATAGAAAATGGTCAGCCTAAAGTTCTTGAAAAAGCAACCCAAAGTGATATGGTTTTCAAAATACTCTCAGCCATTCTGGCAGGCAATTTCCTTAAGGGATTAGAGGGGTTCGACATAACACTCGTCTCACAAGATAAATCTCAATGGCACGTAAAGTTAGCGCCTCAAAATTCTCAAATCAAAAATTTTATCACAGCTTTTAGTATTCAAGGCCACGAGCAAATTCAAAGAATAACAATCTGTCGAGCTAACGGTGATTATGACGATATCGTTTTTACAAACCATAAAATAGCCCCTCTTAAAAAAGCTCTCTCTTCCCAAGAACTGAGGTGGCTCAATGACTGAGGGCTTTTACCATTTTCTCCGTTTTTCTTGGCTTACTCTTTTGCTTGTTCTAACAGGCATAAGTTTAAAAGATCAATCTATTCAGTTTGATCTCTTGGCCTTGCTGCCTGATTCAAAAACGGAGAAAATGGTACATGTCCGCCAGTTCATGGATGATACTGATATTGCAAAACAAGTTACGATCTTGGTAGGTCATAAAGATAAAAAAATAGCCCAAAAAGCCCTTGAGACACTAAGACAAGGCCTTCAAACCTCTGGCCTCCGTTTAATAGAAAACGATACTAAGTCCCTTGAAAAAAGTTACAAAGCCCTTTTTACGGACCTCTATCCTTATAAAGCTGCTCTTCTTTCTCAACAAGATAGAGCCTTGCTTCAAAATAATAAAGGCAACGACATTGAAAATCGTGCTTTACAAGAACTAAACACTCCGTTTAGCACCCTAGGTCCAGCAAATTTAGCTGCTGATCCCTTTTTTCTCTTTCCGCGCTATGTGACATCTCTTCAAAATCAAAACACTTTTGAGAGAAACGCTGAAACAGGGGATATCTTTATCACAGATCAAGAGACAACATGGTTTATTTATCATGCTCATTTCACGACACCTCTTTTCTCCCTGCAAGCACAAAAAAATTTATTAGAGAAGTTGGATCCAATCTTGGAGGGCCTTAAGGTAGATGTCTTAAAAACAGGTGCAGTTTTTTATGGTGCTGCGGGCGCCACCCAAGCTCAAAAGGAAATTTCTTTCATTGGTGGCATTTCGGCTCTTTTGATTGTGTTGCTTTTGTTCTTTGTTTTTCGTTCCTTTGCCCCCCTTGGATTTGCTTTAACCGTCATTGCAAGCGGTCTTGCAGGGGGTATCTCCCTTGCCTTTCTGGTTTATGGGTCTCTTCATATTCTAGCTCTCGTTTTTGGGGGAAGCCTCATTGGTGTGTGCGTTGATTACGCCCTTCACTATTATTGCGCCAGCCTCCATACCAAAGATAAAAAAAGCTCTTTTGGCGTTTTAAAATCTTTGATGCCTGCTCTTCCTTTGGGTGTTCTATCCTCTTGTATTGGATACGGACTTTTAACCCTTGTGCCTTTTCCAGGCATTCAACAAATGGCTGTTCTTGCAGCAGGCGGTCTTTTGAGTGCCTTTATCACTGTTACCTTGTGGGGGCCTGCTTTTCTTAAAACAGGAAGTCAGCCTGCTCCCCCTATAGCCTATAAGATTCAGCAAACCTTAAGTGCCTTTTTAGAAAAAAGAAAGCCCACTTCAAAGCCTCTTCTTGCTGTTCTCTTTAGCTCTTTCTTCGTCATCTTTTTTATAAACTTTGATGATAATGTGCGCCACTTTCAATCTCTTGACCCCGTTTTGAAAGCCCAAGAAAGCGCTATTAAATCTAAAATTCACCTGAGTACTGTGCCAACTTTTTTTGCCCTTTCGGCCTCTTCCCTAGAAGAGTTATTGCAGCAAGAAGAGAAAATAACTGATCAGTTAGAGACGCTAAATATTTCTTATAAAAGCCTCTCTCAAATTGTACCATCGCAAAAGAGACAATTGGAAAATCAACGTCTTATCCAAGAAAATCTTATAGCACCTTATGTCCACTCTCTATTCCAAAAACTAGGCGTTTTCCGTCCTGTTCTCCAGCAAGAAACGGTCGGGCTTCTTAAATCTATCCCGCCTCTTCCCGCCCCCCTTAAGCCTCTGTTTCATCAATCTAAGGGAACATACACAGGCCGTATCCTTATCCCAAACCCAGAAAATTCTGAGGCTTTAAACGACATTGTAAATCCCCTTGAAAATGCTTACTATATTGATCCGCCTCAAGAGTACTCTTCACTCTTTAAAACCTACCGCCTTTTAATGATGAAAGTAATTGGTGCTGTTTTAGGTATTATCATTCTCTTGCTAGCCTTTCTCAAAGGTCCCAAATCAGCTCTTAAGATTACAGCGCCTGCTATGTATTCCATGATCCTTACTTTGGTTTGCTTAACAGCACTTGGTGTTCCGATCACTCTCTTTCACCTCATGGGTCTTTTGCTGGTTTTGTGTATTGGCATTGATTACGCTCTCTTTTTGTTTTGGCGTAAAGACAGCAATGAGAAAAGCTTTTTCCTCTTAGCCAATACCATGGCAGCCCTTACCACACTTTTCTCTTTTGGCGTCCTTGCCTTTAGCAAAACCGCTGCTGTTGAAGCTTTTGGACTATCTGTCTTTTTAGGGATTACCTTTAACTTTATCTTCACAACTCTATATCTTGGGAGAAAATAAAATGTCTTCTCTTTTTAATACCCTTAAAGCAGATGTCTTAATTATTGGGGCAGGTCCCTCAGGTGCCCTTGCTGCAAGCTTTTTACGTCAAGCAGGTCATAGCGTTTGTATTTTTGAACGTTCAACTTTTCCGCGCTTTAGCATTGGTGAAAGCCTTTTGCCGCAATCCATGACCTTCTTTAAAAAAGCAGGGGTTTTGCCTAAAATCCACGCGGCTCAATTTCAAAGAAAAAATGGGGCGGCCTTTCAATACGGGAATAAGCATAGCCACATTGATTTCAGCAATAAATTCACCGAAGGCCCTGCAGAAACCTATGAGGTGCAACGGGCTGATTTTGATATGATCTTAGCTGATCATGCCAAAAGTCTTGGGGCAAAAATATGCTATGAACACACCGTCACCGCCTATGAAGAAGGCACCAACGGCGTCACCTTAAAAGGAACGAATGCTCAAGACATTCCTTATGAAGCCCATGGAAAATTCGTCCTTGATGCCAGTGGGTATGGTCGCGTTTTACCTCGCCTTTTAAACCTTGAAAAACCTTCTGATTTTCCTGTCCGAAAGGCTATTTTCTCTCATATCAAAGATAATATTTCTCATCCTGCCTTTGACCGTGAGAAAATTTTAATCACCATTCATGCCGATAACCCAAATATTTGGTACTGGCTCATTCCCTTCTCAAATGGTACGTCTTCCATTGGTGTTGTTGGAGAAGAATCTACAATTGATGCTGCGAGCTTGACGGACGAAGAGCGTTTAACGAACCTCATCCGACAAGATCAACATTACCAAACCATCATGCCTGATTTTTCATTTACGCGTCCTATTGCTTCCATGGTTGGGTATTCCTGTAACGTAGAGCGCCTTCATGGAAAGCATTTTGCCCTCCTTGGCAACGCTGGTGAGTTTTTAGATCCTGTCTTTTCATCGGGTTTAACCATTGCAGCAAAATCAGCTGATTTGGCCGTTGATGTTCTTTTAAAGCAACTAGCTGGTCAAACCGTTGATTGGGAGAAAGAATTCTCAGAGCCTTTGATGATCGGTGTCGACGCCTTTCGAGGGTTTGTTGAAAGCTGGTATGAAGGCCCCCTTCAAAAAGTTATTTTAGAACAACCCAAAGACAGCAGCGAAGTTAAAAAAATGATTATTTCTATGCTGGCTGGGTATGCTTGGGATGAAGATAATGCCTTCGTCAAAAAGGGCAAATACCTTCTCAACATTGTTGCAAAGAGTCTTTAATATGCGCTTGATCTCTGCCTTTTTTCTCAGTTTTTTAATCTTAGTATCGGGGTGCACGTCTTTGCCAAAGGCACCTCAAAACACCCAAAAGCTTGACCGCCTTTATATAGAGGAAGATATCTTTTTAGAAACGCCTTCTCTTTTCCCCCTTCCTTTTCAAGGTGTGTTTTTACAAAACCTCACGGCCCGCTTTCAAGCGCGTTCACACTCTTTTTCTATACACCTAGCATTGTCACCACAAAATTTTAAGGCCGTTGCCTTTAATGATATTGCTGGACAGCTTTATGATTTAAATTGGAATTCTAATGCCCTTACATGGTCTGCCTCAAATTATCTCCCTAAACAACTTAAGCCAGAAAAGATTTTAAGTGATTTTCTCTTGGTTGCCCTTCCTTTGGATACCTTAAAAAAGCACCTCCATGGCGCAATAGTGTCAGAAAAAAATGGCCTGAGAGTCATTAGTATCGGTAACAAAACCATACGAGAGATTAGACGCACAGAGCCTTCGGGTCTTTTTTGGAAGCATATTGTGCTTAAAAATACAAAACGAGGTTACGAACTCACCATCCAAACGGTGGAGCTCCCATGACGAAGAACACGCCTTTTTATTTATCTCATATGGGTATCGCTTGCTCTCTTGGGCAAGGACAAAAAGAGGTCACCAAAAATCTCTTTGCGCCAACTCGCTTCCCTTTTACAAAAACAATACCTCTTTTCTCAGGCAAACAAGCCCCCGTTGGGGCGCTTCCCTTTGAATTTCCCAACCTTCCTCAAAACGACGCCTCTTTTGAGTCTCGAAATAATCGTCTGTTGAAAGTGGTTCTTGACGAAATAGCAGAAGCTACTCAAAAAGCAAAAGAAAAATATGGTCCAAAGCGCGTGGCCCTTGTGCTCGCGACAAGCACTTCTGGCATGTTTGAAGGTGAAAAGGCTTTCGCTGAAAAAATCAAAACTAATAAATGGCCCAAAGACTTTGAGTATCAACAGCAAGAAACAGCCAGCCCCTCCCTTTTTGCAGCACATTATTTAGGGATTGAAGGACCAGCTTACACGGTTTCAACGGCCTGTTCTGCGGGATCAAAGGCTCTTCTTTCCGCTAAGCGCCTCCTTGAATCAAACATTTGTGATGTGGTTATTTGCGGCGGTGTTGATACGTTGTGTGATTTAACTCTTAACGGGTTCGATAGCCTAGAACTTGTCTCAGAGATGCCTTGTAAACCCTTTGATCAAAATCGAAGTGGCATTACGATCGGAGAGGGGGCTGCCGTTTTTCTCCTTTCCAAAGATTCTGATTTTGTAACAGAAAGCAACAATGAAAGCCCTGTTACTCTTTTGGGAGGTGGTGAATCCTGCGATGCGTATCATATTAGTTCGCCCGACCCAAAAGGCATCGGTGCCGAAAAAGCCATTACCCAAGCCCTTGATGAAGCAAACCTCACGCCAAAAGATATTACTTATATCAACCTTCATGGCACAGGAACGCCCCTAAACGATGCTATGGAAAGCACCTGTATCAATCGCCTTTTTGGCTCTGAAACACCCTGCAGCTCAACAAAAGCACTTACAGGTCATACTCTTGGTGCTTCTGGTGCTCTTGAAGCAGGTTTTTTGTGGCTTTGCTTAACTCACCAAAAAGATCGCCGCCTCCCTTTGCTGCCTCACCATGGCATTGAAACCCCTGATTCTAACCTTGATAAAATTCACCTTGTTAGGCCAAACGAGTTCGCTGATCTCTCTTCTAAAGCTTTTAAGAAAATAGCCTTAATGAGTAACTCTTTTGCCTTTGGCGGCAATAATGTCAGTTTGATCCTTGGAACCCATTCCCCTTTAAAGGAGACGCACTAAACATGTCTACCATTGGAAAATTCCTCCCCCATGACGAGCCCATGGTTTTATTAGATGACCTCCTTGAGTGTTTAGAAGAGAGCGTTCATGCAACCGTAACACCACATAAAGAATCACCTTTTTGCGAGCAAGGGGCCATACCTTCCTACGTTGCTCTTGAATATATGGCCCAAAGCGTTGCGGCTTGGAATGGGTACCACGCCCATCAACGTCAAGAACAACCCAAAGTCGGTTTTTTATTAGGAAGTCGCCGTTTAACACTCCATGTCCCTTCTTTTTTGGTGGGGGAAACGTTGAATGTTTATGGAAAATGCCAATATAACGACGGCGAAATGGCCTCCTTTGAATGCTGGATTGAAAAAAATAAAGAACGCCTAGCAGAAGCGACCCTTAATGTTTATCAACCAAAAGATATAACTCAATTTAACAACGAGACATAAGATCATGACCACAGAAAACTCATCCTCTCCTCTTGTTCTTGTAACAGGTGCCAGCAAAGGTATTGGGCGTGCCATTGCCCTTGATGCAGCAAAAGCTGGCTACGACATTGCCATTCACTATGGCCGAGATCAAAAAGGTGCCCAAGAAACCTTAAAGGCTGTTCAAGACTTAGGCCAAAAAGGTCATCTCATTTCCTTTGATATAGCTGATAGAGAGGCTTGTCGCCTTGTCCTTGAGGCTGACATCAGAGAACATGGTGTTTATTATGGTATTGTTTTAAATGCTGGTATCGCGCGGGACAATGCCTTCCCAGCCCTTGAAGATGAAGATTGGGATCAAGTTATTCACACAAACTTGGACGGATTTTATAATATTCTAAAACCTCTTGTAATGCCTTTGGTACGCACGCGTAAGCCTGGCCGTATTATAACTTTATCTTCCCTTTCAGGCGTTGCTGGCAATCGAGGACAAGTAAATTATAGCGCCTCAAAAGCAGGTCTCATTGGCGCAACAAAAGCCCTCGCCCTTGAGCTTGCAAAGCGTCAAATTACAGTAAACTGCGTTGCACCTGGCGTCATTGAAACACAAATGATTGAAGATATTTCCCAAGAAGAAATCAAAAAGATGGTACCTCTACGCCGTTTTGGCCACCCCGAAGAAGTTGCGGCAACGGTTACTTTTTTACTCTCAAAGGGTGCTGGGTATATCACACGCCAAGTTATTTCAGTTAATGGGGGAATGATCTAATGCGTCGCGTTGTTGTAACTGGCATGTCTGGAGTAAGCGCTCTAGGACACACTTGGGATGAAATTAAGAAAAACATGCAAGCGGGTAAAACAGGTACTCGACATATGCCCGAATGGGTTGATATTGACGGCATGAATACAGAACTTGGTGCTCCCATTGCGCCTCTCGACTTAGCAGGACGGTGGCCTCGAAAAAAAACCCGCAGCATGGGTCCTGTTGCCCTTTATTCCGTTTATGCAACAGAAAAAGCCCTTGAAATGGCTGGGTTGACAGGAGACCCTGTATTACAAGGTGGCCGCACAGGTGTTGCCTATGGCTCAAGTTTTGGCAGTCCTGAGCCCATGAAAGAATTTGCAGACCTCCTGTTTAAAAGAAGCCTTCGCAAAATTACAGCCACCAGTTATATCCGCATGATGAGCCACACCACAGCTGTCAACATTGGCCTATTCCTAGGCATCACAGGGCGCATTATCCCAAGCTCAACAGCCTGCACATCAGGAAGCCTCGCTATTGGCTATGCCACAGAAAGCATTCGTGCTGGCATTCAAGATGTGATGGTTGCAGGAGGTGCCGAAGAAATATGTCCATCCATGGCCTCTGTGTTTGATGCGCTCTATGCAACAAGCACCAAAAACAAAGAACCCAGCAGAACCCCTCGCCCCTTTGATGCAAACAGAGACGGTCTTGTGATTGGTGAAGGGGCTGCAACTCTCATTTTAGAGGAGTACGAACACGCTAAAAAAAGAGGCGCCCCCATTTTTGCAGAAGTTATTGGGTTCGGCACAAATACTGATGGCAATCATGTCACCCAGCCTTCAGCTCCAACCATGGAAATGGCCCTTCAGCTTGCTCTCAAGGATGCTAATCTCAGCCCTGAAGACATTGGCTTCATTAGCGGTCATGGAACCGCAACAGAGTTTGGTGATATTGCTGAATCCATTGCAACAAACGCTGTCTTTAAAGATAAAACGCCTTTTCACTCTCTCAAAAGCTACTTTGGGCACACTCTTGGGGCTTGTGGTTCTCTGGAGGCTTGGCTTGGTATTGAAATGATGCGTGATCAATGGTTTGCCCCGACCATAAATTTAGAAAAGGTTGATGAACGGTGCGCTCCTCTGGATCATATCATGACAGAACCTCGGTCTCTTGAGGTAAATACAATTATGAGTAATAACTTTGCTTTTGGAGGTATTAACACAAGCCTTATCTTTAAGAAAGCCTAACTGTATTCAAAAACAATTTTGTAAAATGTAAAATTTGATATATAATGAAAATGTATGCTAAATTTTATACAGTTTTATAAGGGAGTTTTTGAACAATGCGTCCACAAGAAGAAACAGGCCTTGCTCATTTTCTGACAAGGTACATTTCCCCCCTCGTAGATTTAGTCATCCGTCTTTATATGGCTAATATCTTTTTCAAATCAGGATGGTTAAAATTCCAAAACTACATGAATAATGACTGGGACAGCACTGTCTTTCTCTTTACAGAAGTACACCCCGTCCCCTATTTATCGCCAGACGTTGCTGCCATTTTGGGGACAGCGGGTGAGCTTGGCCTCTCGACGCTCCTAGCTCTTGGTTTATTTACACGTTTTGGCGCTTTTGGTTTGTTGGTTATGACTGCTGTTATTCAAATTGTTATGCCAACTCCTCACGTTCATATCATTTGGGCTATCATGCTTGGGACAATTTTTGCGCGCGGCGGCGGCTCCCTTTCCATCGATGCTTTCCTAAAGCGACTTTTATATATGCGTTAAACAAAGAGTTCTCTGAAAAAGAATGCCTAAGATCAATCACTATAAGGGTAA
>DOCA01000071.1:971-5815 GCA_003503995.1 Holosporales bacterium | reverse complement strand
CACCTTGGCATTACAATGACTGAAATTATCAAATCAGAGCATGTTGCCTAAGTTATAGCTTATATAAAATTAAGAGAGAATAATATGAGATTACTCATTGTTGGAAAACTCAAGGGCCATATCGGCGCTGCCAGTCGCATTGCTTTAGCACGAGGTGCAAAAGTTCAACAGGTTGATGAAATTGATCTAGCACTTGATTCTTTACGTTCTGGTAAAGGGGCTGACCTCATTATGGCCGATATCAATCTTGATATTAAAGTCCTTGTCAATAGCCTTGAAAAAGAGCATTTTTGCATCCCCGTTGTTGCATGCGGTCTCGAAACCGACTCTGAGCCCGCAGTCAAAGCTATTAAGTCTGGTGCAAGGGAATATCTCCCCCTTCCACCAGATGCAGAACTTATTGCTGCTGTTCTTGAAACCGTCGCCCATGAGGAAACAGATTTTATTTATTCTGATCCTTCCATGCTAAAAACCACAAAATTAGCCGAGCAAATTGCACCAAGCGATGCCAGTGTCCTGATTACAGGTGAATCAGGAACAGGTAAAGAGGTAATGGCGCGCTTTATTCATCACAATAGCAAGCGCAAGGATAAACAATTTATTTCTATAAATTGTGCAGCTATTCCTGAAAACCTCTTGGAGTCCGAACTTTTTGGTCATGAAAAAGGTGCTTTCACGGGGGCTGTTGCACGACGTATTGGTAAATTTGAGGAAGCCAATGGAGGGACTCTCCTATTAGATGAAGTAACTGAAATGCACCCTCTTCTTCAAGCTAAGCTATTAAGAGCTATTCAAGAGAGAGAGATTGATCGTGTTGGAGGAACAAAGCCTGTTCCCATTAATATTCGTATTATTGCAACCAGTAATCGTGATCTTGAAGAGGCTGTAAAAAATAAAGAATTTCGAGAGGACCTCTTTTTTCGTCTAAATGTTGTTCCTTTACATCTACCTCCTTTGCGAGATCGCCCAATGGATATTGAAAAATTGGCAGATCACTTCATTAAAAAGTATACTCAATCCAATGCGTTGCCCTTGCGCACTCTTTCCAACACTGCGAAGAAGGCCTTACGTCAATATGAATGGCGCGGCAATATAAGAGAGCTTGAAAACACTATGCATCGCGCTGTTTTATTGGCTTCAGGAGATTCTATTGAACCAGAAGTCTTACATATTTCTGGGTTGAAAAATGATACAGCCCTCTCTAAAGCAGAGCCAGTATCTGCAGACCCTCTCGAAGAAGGCGTTATTGATAACGACGATAACTTTAATCCCAATATTTTGGTAGGACGCAGTTTATCTGATGTCGAGCAAGATCTTATTATCGGAACGGTCTCTCATTGCCTTGGAAATAGAACCCAAGCAGCCCATATTTTAGGAATTTCTATTCGGACCCTTCGTAATAAATTGCGCCTTTATACGGAAAGTGGCGCTGCTGTCCCAAGCCCTAATCAAATTCATGGAGATGCTGCAACAATGAATAAAGAAGCAAGCTAATGACAGAAGGCAAAATTGCCCCCTCTTCTCTTTTTGGTTTAACTAAATTTTCTGAAGCTGCAAAACGAAGTGATGTTGTTTTTGCTCTTGGCATTATGGCTATTCTAACTGTGCTCATTTTGCCCATGCCAAAAGGGTTACTTGATGTTTGCTTGGCCATTTCTTTGATGGTGTCGATTCTTGTTCTTACAACGGCCCTTTTCATCGAAAGACCTCTAGAGTTCAGCTCATTTCCAACATTGCTATTGGTTTCAACTATGTTACGCCTTTCGTTGAATGTTGCCTCAACACGCCTTATTCTTGGTCATGGCCACGAGGGATTAAGCGCCGCAGGTGAAGTCATTCGAGCTTTTGGAGCCTTTATTATGCAAGGCAACTTTGTCATTGGGCTAATTGTTTTTGCCATTCTGGTTCTTGTAAACTTTGTTGTTATTACAAAAGGTTCCGGTCGTATCGCTGAGGTCTCAGCTCGTTTTTCTTTGGATGCGATGCCTGGAAAACAAATGGCTGTTGACGCGGATTTATCTGCTGGATTGATTACAGAGGCCGAAGCAAAAACCCGCCGTAAAACACTTGAAGATGAATCTAACTTCTTTGGCTCCATGGATGGTGCAGCGAAATTTGTTCGAGGCGATGCCATTGCTGGTCTCTGCATCACCTTTATTAATATCATTGGTGGCATCATCATTGGTGTTGCTCAAATGAATGTATCCCTTGCCGATGCTGTCCAAACCTACACGATTCTCACCGTTGGTGATGGTCTTGTTTCTCAAATCCCTGCCCTTATTGTTTCAACAGCTGCTGGTATTTTGGTGTCAAAAGCAGGCGTTGAAGGATCTGCTGAAAAAGCTCTTTTTTCTCAACTCAGTGCTTATCCTTCTGCCCTTGGTATTAGTTCGTTTCTTATGGCAACACTTGGTCTTTTGCCTGGTATTCCTTTAATTCCTTTCATGGCTCTTTCTTTTGCAACAGGAGCGGCTGCGTGGAAACTAACCGAGAAAAAAGAACAAGAACGAAAAGATGCCCTAACAGCATCGGAGGCAGATGAAGATACCCATGTTCAAAACGTGGATCCTGTGAAAGAAGCACTCCATATTGATCCCATAAAACTTGAGGTGGGCTATGGTATACTTCCCCTTATTAATGGCAGCCAAGGGCAAAAATTAACGGATCAAATCAAATCATTACGCGCTCAATTAGCCCGTGAAATTGGTTTTGTTCTGCCAACGGTTCGGATGCAAGATAACCTTCAATTGCCCCAGAATAAATACCTCATCCGCATTAAAGATGTTGAAGTCGCACAAGGTGACTTACGCCCTCATATGCTTTTATGTATGAATCCCACTGGTGGTGCCATCGAGCTTCCTGGTGAACCAACCATTGAGCCAACTTTCGGCCTTCAGGCCATGTGGATTTCCCACGGCCAAAAGCGAGATGCGGAAGAAAAGGATTATACTATTGTTGAACCGTTGACAGTGATCACAACTCATATTAGCGAAACCATCAAAGATAACACCGATGAGCTCCTTGGTTTTACGGAAACTCAAGCCTTAATTGATGACCTTGATAAAAGCCACCAAAAGCTCTTTAAAGATATGGTTCCTAGCCAAATTACCATGGGTAATGTTCAACGTGTTTTACAGAACCTTCTTTCAGAGAGGGTCTCTATTCGAGATTTAGGAACAATTCTTGAAAGCATTTCAGAAGTAAGTGCTGGCATGAAAAATATTTCAATGATCACAGAGCACGTACGCAGTCGTTTAGCGCGTCAAATGTGCGCTGCCCAATCCAATGATGATGGTGTGGTTCCTATTATTACCTTATCACCAGAGTGGGAAAATCAATTGCAAAACGCCATTGCTGGAGAAGGAGAACATCAGTATCTTTCCTTGCAGCCCTCTAAACTACAAGAGTTAACACAACGCATTCAAAGCACTTATGATCAACAAGCAGCCCTTGGAGAAGCACCTGTACTGCTTACAAGCTCTATCGTGCGCCCTCATATTCGCAGCATTGTTGAACGCTTTAGATCAGCCTTGGTAGTGATGTCTCATAATGAGATTCATCCAAAAGCTCGGATACAAACCGTAGCAACGGTATAAGACAGGATATATAGATGAAATTAAAGACCTATATTTGCCAATCTATGGAGGAGGCTCTTCGGAAAATCCGAACCGAGCTCGGGGATGATGCCATTATTATCTCTTCTCTTAATGAAGTGGATGGCATTCGAGTAACAGCCGCTTGCGAGCATGTGCCGCAATCTCTTGAAGCTTTGCCACAATCCCAAAAGCCGACTTATACAGCTCTTGAAACAAAGAACACCCTATGCCATATGCTTTCTTATCATGGGATCCCCAACCCGATTGCCGAGGACATAATAGCCGAAACCTGCAAACTCCCACAAAATATTCTAGAAAGCGGTCTATCAGCTGTTTTTAAAGAACTCTATGCTTTTTCTCCTCTTAAACTTTCTCCGAACCCAAATCAACCTAATCAACTGATGCTGGCAGGTCCTGTTGGTGTTGGAAAGACAGTTACCCTTGCAAAGATTGCAACGGAGTATCGTTTACTAGATCAAAAAGTCGAAATTATTTCCGCCGATTATTTAAAAGCTGGTGCCATAGAACAAATTCAGGCTTACACAACAGCTCTGGGAATCCCTGTGCATCTTATGCAAACACCAACACAGCTGGAAAAGTTTCTCGCTCAAGCTGATAATGGCACAACTTATCTTATTGATACGCCTGGGACTAATTCCTTAAATCCTAGTGAAGTTACTCATTTGACAGACTTTGTTTTAGCCGCAAAACAAGCACCCTACCTCGTTCTCTCTGCTGGCACTGACCCTTATGAAATGCAAGAAACTGCCAACGCCTTTAAAGACCTTGGAAGCACACGCTTTTTCATGACACGTTTTGATGCGGCCAAGCGCTTTGGGGGACTTCTTTCTGTGCTTTTTAAGGAGCGCTTAGAGCTTTGCGCCATGAGTTGTGGTCCTGAAATTGGCAGCCGTCTTAAAGAAGCCCAAAGCGATAACCTCGTAGCGATGCTAAAAGCTTATCTACCAGATATAAACTCTTTAGAAGAGAACACATCCCGACAAGCAGAAATACAAACACAGCAACCCACCTCTAGCCCTCAAAAGTCAGCTGAAACAGACGTTCCAGCGTGGGTTAAAGGATTTATGGAGGCGAAAAAAGCATGAATACTCAACCAACCACAAGCGCAACAGTCACTCGCATTGATGACTTTAAAAATCAATCGGTAAAAAATATTATTCTCATAGCCTCGGGAAAAGGTGGCGTTGGGAAAACCTGGTTTTCTATTACCCTAGCTCATACTCTAGC
>DOCA01000071.1:0-907 GCA_003503995.1 Holosporales bacterium | reverse complement strand
GACGTCATGGAAGGCGAGATTGATTTCAAAGGGGCTATCTCTCATTACAAAGAAGGAGGATTTGATATTCTTCCTGGGCGTTCAGGAAGTGGGCGCTTATCTGATCTTTCTCCTGCCCGTCTTGCCCTTGTACGAGAAGAATTAAAATCAGTCTCAAAGGATTATGATTGGGTTCTCATTGATTTGGGTGCAGGTATTGGCGGTATTGTAAAAAGTCTAACACCTGCGTCAGGGAAATGCTTACTTATTATTAATGATGAACCAACCTCCATTACCGATGCTTATGCTTTTTTAAAAATCACCCGCCGCAATCACCCCCATTTACCCGTTGAGATTTTAGTTAATCAAGCAGAAAATGATTCACAAGGTCAAAGAACATACGATGGATTTGCCTATGTTTGTGAAAAATTCTTGAATTATAAACCAGAACTTGCTGGTATTATTCACCGAGACTCCCACATTAAAGATGCCATTCGTCACCAAGTGGCCTTAAGCACTCGTTACCCAAATTCACCAGCTCTCAAAGATATAGCAAAAGTTGTTAAGCAAGGTTTTTAATAAGAAACAAGAAAATTAGCTTAAAAAAAACCACTACAGACTTTACTCCGTAGTGGTTTCACTTTAAAGGAACTCATAAACTCCTAAGAGCCTTTGTAAAGCAGCATTTTCTTTTTGGCATTTGCCGTATGAGCTAACCAATTCCTACCACTAAAAGCTGACCAATCCCAAGGATCTGGAGTGTCATCAAGAACAATGTAACGCTTTGAGAATTCTTCTTCAACATAAGTTGCCCAGGGTAAACCATAACCTTTTCCAACTTCATAATCGGGGAGAGCATCTCTGAGAATCGTACCGATTTCCGTAAAAGAGGGTGTTGAATCAACTAGAGATATAGCTAAAAGTTGTG
>DOCA01000013.1 GCA_003503995.1 Holosporales bacterium | reverse complement strand
GGTGTGATGAAGCGCCATAACTTCTCTGGTCTTCGGGCTTCCCACGGTGTGTCTATTTCTCACCGTAGTGGTGGATCGACTGGTCAGTGTCAGGACCCTGGTAAAGTGTTCAAGGGCAAGAAAATGGCTGGACAAATGGGTAATAAAAGGGTATCAATTCAAAACTTAGAAATTGTTGCAACAGACCCTGAAGATTGTCTTATTGCCGTTAAAGGTGCCATCCCAGGTCCACGAGGATCTTATATCGAACTTCGCGATGCTGTTAAAAAGCAAAATAAAGTCGAGCTTCCTTTCCCCGCTGGTTTACTTGCGTCCAAAGCAACAGCTAAAAAAGCTGAAGCAAAGGCCGATGTAGCGGCTCCTGCTGTAGAATCCCAACCAGAAAACAAGGCTGCTGATGAATCAGCAGGCAAGGCTGAGTAGAGTGATGAAAACTGAATTAAAAACACTTGATAACAAAAAGGCTGGCGAGATTACATTGCCCGCTAGCATTTTTGGATGTGAGGCTCGCGAGGACTTAATCGCGCGTGTCATTAACTGGCAACTTGCTAAAAGAAGAAGCGGAACGCACTCGACAAAACGCATTCAGGATGTTCAAGGAACATCTAAAAAGCCTTTTAAACAAAAAGGTACTGGTAATGCACGTCAGGGTAGCTTGCGCTCTCCTCAAATGCGTGGTGGTGCAACGATGCATGGTGCTTTGCCCCGTGACCATGGTTATGACCTTCAAAAGAAAGTTCGTGCCCTTGGTTTGAAATCTGCTCTGTCTGCAAAGGCTTCTGAAAAGAAGGTTATTGTTCTTGAAGACTTTGCTCTTAAAACAGCAAAGACAAAAGATCTAACAGCAAAGCTTGAAAAGCTTGGGTTAACATCTGCTCTCTTTATCGATGGCGATGATGTGAACTCTGATTTCTTGCGGGCTGTTGCAAACCTTATAAATATAGATGCTATGCCAACTCAAGGCGCAAACGTATATGATATTATGCGTCATGATGTTCTTGTGCTGAGTAAAGCGGCTATTGAAAAATTGGAGGCTCGTTTAGCATGAATAACCGAAAAGTAATTAAAAGCGGTAATCATATCAGTGATGAGCGTGCTTATGATATTATCAAGGCACCTATTGTTACCGAAAAAGCAACGCTTCTTTCTCAATATCGTCAGTTTGTTTTTGAAACAGCAAAAGACGCTAATAAAGTTGAAATTAAAGAAGCAATCGAAAAGATCTTTAAAGTTAAGGTTGATGCTGTTAATACCCTGAATCGTAAGGGTAAAGAAAAGCGTTTTCGCGGTCGTTTGGGTCGTCGCCCTGATCGTAAATTCGCCACAGTTACTTTAGCTGAAGGTCACACAATTGATGCGGGGGCTGGGCTTTAATCATGGCGTTAAAAGAATACAAACCTAATACACCTGGTCAACGTGGTCTCGTCCTTGTTGATCGTTCAGAGCTTTGGAAAGGTGGACCGATTAAGTCCCTGACCGAAGGTTTGAAAAGAAGTGGTGGACGTAACAACGCGGGTCGCATGACCAATAGAAATATTGGTGGTGGACACAAAAAGCGTTATCGTTTCGTTGACTTTAAGAGAACTAAAGATGATATGGCTGCGACCGTTGAGCGTATTGAATACGATCCGAACCGTACAGCTTTTATTGCCTTGATTCGTTATGAAGATGATGAGCTTTCTTATATTGTTGCGCCCCAACGCTTAAAAGTTGGAGACAAGCTCATGTCAGGCCCTAATGCCGACATTAAGCCTGGTAACACTCTAGAGCTTCGTCAAATCCCCGTTGGAACAATTGTTCATAACATCGAGATGAAGCCCCTTAAGGGTGCTCAAATTGCTCGTTCTGCTGGATCTTATGCCCAAATTATTGGTCGTGATACAGGATTTGTTATGTTGCGTTTGTCTTCCGGTGAGCAACGTCGCTTCTTTGGGGAGTGTCGTGCGACCGTTGGGGCCGTTTCTAACCCAGATCAAAAGAACATCAACCTTGGTAAGGCTGGTCGTTCTCGTTGGTTGGGTCGTCGTCCTCATGTTCGTGGTGTTGTTATGAACCCTGTCGATCACCCACATGGTGGTGGTGAAGGTAAAAGCTCTGGTGGACGTCATCCTGTGACGCCTTGGGGTGTGCCTACGAAGGGTTACAAAACACGTAACAAAAAGAAGCATTCTAGCAAGTATATTGTTAGTCGTCGTTCGAAATAGTTAAAGTTAGAGGAGAGTATTTTGGCTCGCTCAGTTTGGAAAGGTCCGTTTGTTGATGGTTATCTGCTTAAGAAAGCAGAAGCAAGTCATGAAAGTGGACGAAAAAATGTTATTAAGACTTGGTCTAGAAGGTCTACAATTTTACCACAGTTCGTTGGTGTCACCTTTGGTGTGCATAATGGACATAAATTTATCCCTGTCCTTGTGTCAGAAGATATGATTGGTCAAAAGTTAGGCGAATTTGCACCCACCAGGACTTATTATGGTCACGGTGCAGATAAAAAAGCGAAGAAAAGGTAGAGTTTCCCATGGGTAAGAAATCCGCTCCGCGTCGTTTAGAGGCGCATGAGGCTATGGCGAAGCATTGTAATCTTCGCGTTAGTCCACAGAAGTTGAATTTGGTCGCTGGTTTGATCCGCGGCATGCACGTTAGTGAAGCTCTCAACGCTCTTGAGTTCTCTCACAAGCGTATTGCCGAAGATGTCTATAAGACTCTTGTATCAGCCGTTTCCAATGCAGAAAACAATCACGGTCTTGATATTGATAACCTCTTTGTAAAAGAGGCTTATGTCGGTAAGGCAATGGTTATGAAGCGTATGAGAGCACGGGCTCGTGGTCGTAGTGCTCGTATCTTAAAGCCATACAGCCATTTGACAGTGATCGTTCAAGAACAAAAAGGAGTCGCATAATGGGACAGAAAGTAAATCCGATTGGTCTGCGTCTCGGGATTGTTCGGGATTGGGATTCACGTTGGTTCGAGAGTAAGAACTATGCAAAGTTTTTGATCGAGGACATCCAAATTCGTAATTTTATTAAAAAGAATTACGCTAAGGCTGGTATTGCCCGTGTGATCATTGAACGCCCTGCGAAAAAGCCTGTTGTGAATATTCACAGCTCACGCCCTGGTGTGTTGATTGGTAAAAAAGGTGCTGACATTGACGTTTTGAAAAAGAAGCTTTCAAAGCTTGTTGGAACAGACGTTAGTTTGAACATCGTTGAAGTGCGTAAGGCTGATATTGATGCGAACTTGGTTGCGCAATCTATTGCTCAACAAATTGAAGGTCGTGTTAGCTATCGTCGTGCCATGAAGAAAGCAATGTCCAACACAATGCGTGCCAATGCTGAAGGTATTCGTGTTCTTGTTTCTGGTCGTTTGGCTGGTGCTGAAATTGCCCGTAATGAGCAATATCGCGAAGGTCGTGTGCCCTTGCATACATTGCGTGCGGACGTAGATTATGGAACAGCCGAAGCCTTAACAACTTATGGTATCATTGGTGTTAAAGTTTGGATCTTCCGTGG
>DOCA01000186.1 GCA_003503995.1 Holosporales bacterium | reverse complement strand
TCAAAACTAAATCACTATAGTAATCTTCGTTTGCTTTTCTGATTTTTTTAGAATTTTAAAAATATTTTTTGATAAAGACCGTCTGAAAAGAAGGGTGATTATGGTTTGTTAACTATTTCGAAAGTTTTAAAAGAGCACAATAAAAGTACCTTTTTATAAAAAGAGAAATTTTATGTCAACTGATTTTAAAGCAGAAAATGAACAGAAAAAAATAAATCAGGGTGACTTTGAACACCCTTCTTTCTTTATCATAGCTATTGTTTTTGGGATTTCTGCTCTTCCTTTTGTATTTAACACACTTGGGGTGGAAGTTGGCATATCACCTCATACATTGCCGTTAGATTTTTTTCAAGGCGATATTTCTGTTATTAATAGTAATGTTATTTTTAATGAATTAAAAAGCGCGTTTAGCCATACTCTTCTTGGTTGGACTGCTTTTTGTGCGTCTGTTTTTACAGCCCTGTTTGCTTTTACGTATTTTCGCGTTCATAAGAATATTATTATACCTATCATTGGTATTGCTATTTTATGTGCTGGAGTGATGCATGCTTTTCATGTGCTTGTGGCAGACCACTTTGTTCAAACCGCTGCGCATGAAGAAGAACTGCTCCCCTTTATTTGGACGATTTCTCGTATATTAAGCACCTGCTTAGTCATTTCAGTTTTAATGATTATTTTATATTATCCCCAAGAAAAATTGGAGAAAAAAGGCATACGTTTTGTGGCTGCAGTTGCTCTTCTTTTTGGCGTGATAATATATGCCGTGATTCAATGGAGCCTGCAGGTAACTGTTGTGCCTCAAATGCATTTTCCTGAGGCAACTCTTAAGTATCCTTATGACTTCGTGCCTGTTGCCCTTTTATTGGGAGCTGCTTTTTTTGTTTACTATCCTTTTTATAACCGCTATCCAAGTTTTTTTTCTTATGCACTTTTTTTAAGTATCATCCCAGAAATTGCAACTGAGTCTTATATTGCTTTTGGGTTCTCCAAGGTTTCTGATGTCTATTTTAACGTGGCAAATGCCTTGAACATTTTTGGATATATCTTGCCGTTTATTGGGTTGTGTTTAGATGCTATTGCGTACTATATGAAGTCCCAAAATATTAGTCATGAGCTTGCTTTAACAAATCAAAAATTAGATCATGCTTTATCACAGGCACAAGTGGCAACAAAAGCAAAATCTAACTTTTTGGCGAGTATGACCCATGAACTTAGAACGCCTATGAATGGTGTGATTGGCATGGCTAATTTACTGAGTGAAACTAAATTGGATGAAGAGCAGGAGCAACAAATTAATATTGTTAAAGGATGTGCCAACTCCTTATTAACAGTGATTAATGACATTCTTGATTTTTCTAAAATTGAAGCTGGGAAAATGGAGATTAAATCGGTTCCGTTTAACCTTAGAAAGATGTGCAAAGAGACTTTGGACTTAGTGCGTTTTCAAGCAGAAGGCAAAGATTTAAAGCTTGAGCTAGAATTTCATAAGTCAGTGCCTGATTATATAAAGAGTGATCCAAATCGCTTGCGCCAAGTTCTTTTGAATTTCCTAAGTAACGCTATAAAGTTTACGATGAAGGGGCACGTAAAACTTATTTTATGCTGTCCTGAAAGTCCATCAATTGAGCAAGAAAAATTAATTCCTATTCGTTTTTCTGTTGAAGATACAGGCGTTGGTATTCCTGAAAATGTAATGGATATTTTGTTTCAACCTTTTAGTCAGGCCGATTCTAGTACTAGCCGTAAATTTGGGGGGACGGGGCTAGGCTTGGCTATTTCAATGAAGTTAGCAGATTTAATAGGGGGAAAGGTGTGGCTGAAGAGCCTCGAAGGCAAGGGGGCAACTTTTTATTTGGAGGCACCGTTTGAGCAGGTATCTCAAATTGATGTTCAGAAATTAGAGGAGAAAGAGCAGTGTGCACAGGGAGAATTAGACGACAGAAGTCTGAAGATTTTACTGGCAGAAGATAATAGAGTTAACCAAATGGTGGCTTTAAGTATTTTGAAAAAAATAGGATGTGGTGCAGACGTGGCTAATAATGGACTTGAAGTATTAGAGGCTCTTGATAAGAAACAATATGATTTGATTTTTATGGATATGATGATGCCACAAATGGATGGTTTAGAGGCTACTAAAGAGATCTGCAAACGCTTTAAGAGTGGCTCGTATAGTGGTGTTGAAAAACCTCGCATTATTGCAATGACGGCTAGTGCAATGTCAGAAGATCGGGAGCGTTGTTTTAAAGCTGGTATGGATGATTTCATGAGCAAACCAATTGTTCTCTCTGAGCTCAGGGAAAAGATTTTGGCAACACCACAGGTTACTTCGGGAGCTGATCCTGAGGCACCTTCTGCTCAGCCTATACATAAAACGCATGCCTCAACGCCAGCTGTTGTTAAGACAGTGGTTACGTTTAAAGGGACAAGATTTGAGCCTCAAAGGGTTTTGAAAGCCTTTGAAGGAGATGAGGAAATGATTCCGGATATGATCGATCTATTTCTTAAGACATCTCTTGAATATGTCGTTAATATTAAAAAAGCTATTGACTCTCAAAATGCCTCTGAGCTACAGCTGCAGTCCCATACCTTAAAGGGATCTGTTAAGATTTTTTATGCAGACCGTGCTATTGCAATATCTCAAGCTCTTGAAAATCTTGGACAAAATAAAAGTTTTGAAAATGCACAAGACCTGTACAATGATTTAGAGAAAGAGTTGCCCCTTTTGCAACAGGAACTTGAAGAATTTAAAAAGAAATTGGCATGAAAAAATTAGTACCTTTGGGTATTTTAGGTATAGTTATTGCTCTTGTTTATGCCTTTGACCTTCATTCATATTTAACCTTTGAGGCTCTACAAGAAAATAGATTGCTATTGCAAAATTTTGTGAAAGAAAATTTTTTCGTTTCTATTATTCTCTTCTTTTTTATATACGTTATAGCCGTTGCTTTATCTCTACCTGGGGGGGCGGTAATGAGTATCACGGGTGGTTTCCTGTTTGGTACTATCTTGGGAACCTCCTTGGTTGTTGGGGCTGCAACCCTAGGGGCGACACTCCTTTTTTTAATTGCAAAAACAGCTCTTGGGGAAATGTTGCAACAAAAGGCAGGACCATGGCTTGAGAAGATGAGAAAAGGTTTTCAAAACAATGCCTTTTTCTACTTATTAACTCTGAGGCTTGTCCCTTTGTTTCCCTTTTTTATTGTGAATCTTGTGCCGGCCTTTTTGGGAGTAAAGATTAGAGATTATATTCTTGCAACGTTTATTGGTATTATTCCAGGCAGCTTTGTATTTGTTTCCGTTGGAACGGGTATCGGTAGTATTTTTGATCGAGGGGAGACTTTTTCAGCGCACTCTATTTTAACACCCGAAATCCTTATAGCGCTTGTTGGATTAGGTATTCTTTCCCTTCTACCCGTTGTCTTTAAATATTTTAAAAAACACTAATGAATCCTTTGAATAACATGCTACTATGTCTAAAACTTTAAGTAAAAAAGCACAGGTGAGGTAGTATCATGAAGGCCGGAATCGATTCTCTTAAGACAAAAAAAACACTAGCCGTAGATGGAAAAGACTATTCTTATTACAGCTTGATGGAGGCTGAAAAAACCATTGGTGATCTCTCACAACTTCCTTATTCTTTGAAGATTCTTCTCGAAAACTTGCTGCGTTTTGAGGATGGCCGCACCGTTGAAGTAGAAGATGTAAAAGCTATAGGTGCGTGGCTTAAGGCGCGAAAGTCGACTCGTGAAATTGCTTATCGCCCAGCCCGTGTTTTGATGCAGGACTTTACGGGTGTGCCTGCAGTCGTTGATTTGGCAGCCATGCGAGAAGCCTTTCAAGGGATGGGAGGTGATCCCACAGCCATTAATCCCTTGACGCCTGTTGACCTTGTCATTGATCACTCTGTGATGGTGGATAAGTTTGGTTCAAAAGACGCTTTCGCGTATAATGTGAAAGCAGAATATCAACGCAACAGAGAACGTTATTCGTTCTTGCGCTGGGGGCAAGCGGCCTTTAATAATTTTCGGGTTGTCCCTCCAGGAACAGGGATTTGCCACCAAGTAAACTTGGAGTATTTGGCTCAAGGTATTTGGACGTCAGAATCTGCTGGAGAAACCTTTGCCTATCCTGACACCCTTGTTGGAACTGATAGTCACACAACGATGATTAATGGTCTGGGTGTTTTGGGATGGGGTGTTGGCGGTATTGAAGCCGAAGCAGCTATGCTGGGGCAACCAATTTCTATGTTAATTCCAAAGGTTGTTGGATTTAAATTAACGGGTGAGCTTCCTGAGGGAACAACGGCAACGGACCTTGTGCTGGCCGTTGTGCAAATGCTTCGTATTCAAGGCGTTGTTGGAAAATTTGTTGAATTTTATGGTTCCGGTTTGGACCACTTAACTTTGGCGGATCGTGCAACAATTTCTAACATGGCACCGGAATATGGCGCGACCTGTGGTATCTTCCCCATTGACAAGGAAACCATCCGCTATTTACGTTTTACAGGGCGTGATGAACATCGTATTCAATTGGTGGAAGACTATGCAAGAGCTCAAGGAATGTGGCGAAATGCTGATTCTCCAGACCCTGTTTTTAGTGAAACTCTTGAGCTTGATATGTCGACCATACAGCCTGCTCTTGCAGGACCCAAACGCCCTCAAGACAAAGTTCTTTTGTCCGATATGGTTGTGTCGGCCCAAAAGGCTATGGAAGCTGAGAAAGCCTCAGCTGATCTTTCAGTGCCCCTAACGGTTGATGGCCATGATTTTGATTTACATAGCGCTGATGTTGTTATTGCAGCTATTACTAGTTGCACCAATACGTCAAATCCGTCGGTGATGTTGGGAGCAGGACTTGTTGCTCAAAAGGCCCTAGAGAAAGGTTTGCAAGTAAAGCCATGGGTTAAAACCAGCCTTGCACCGGGTTCTCAGGTTGTGACCGATTACCTTGAGAAAGCGAATTTGCAGAAGCCTTTAGACGACCTTGGATTCACTCTTGTTGGCTATGGTTGCACAACGTGTATTGGAAATTCAGGCCCTCTTCAAGAGGATATTACCAAGGCGATTCAAGATAAAAACCTTGCTGTTGGAGCCGTTCTTTCGGGAAATCGAAATTTTGAGGGACGTGTTCACCCCCATGTGAAATTGAATTATTTAGCCTCTCCTATGTTGGTGGTTGCGTATGCCTTGGCTGGCACATTGCGTAAAAACTTAACGACAGATCCCCTTGGGATGGACCCCAATGGCAACCCTGTTTACCTTAAAGATATTTGGCCCACAAATGCTGAGATCCAAGCAAAGGTTGATACCTGTATTACGTCAGGAATGTTTAAAGAACGCTATGGGAATGTCTTTGATGGTGATGCAGAATGGCGCTCTCTTCCTGATGCGTCTTCCTTGACCTATGATTGGGATTCCCAAAGTACCTATGTGAAATTACCAACATTCTTTGAAGGAATTTCAACATCTAAGCCAGTTTTGCAGGATGTCAAAAGTGCTCGTGTTTTAGCCGTGCTTGGCGATAGTATCACAACGGATCATATTTCTCCTGCTGGAGCGATTAAGGAAGACGGACCGGCAGGCGCGTACCTCCAAGATCATAAGGTTATTCGGGCTGATTTTAACTCTTTTGGGTCACGACGCGGTAATCATGAAGTGATGATGCGAGGCACTTTTGCCAATGTTCGTTTAAGCAATGAAATGCGTCCCGATAAGAAAGGGGGGTATACAAAACACATGCCAGCTGGAGAGCCTCTTTCCATTTATGATGCAGCCATGAAGTACAAAGAAGAGGGTGTTCCTCTGGTTATTTTTGGCGGCAAGGAATATGGCACGGGCTCTTCACGAGATTGGGCTGCA
>DOCA01000114.1 GCA_003503995.1 Holosporales bacterium | reverse complement strand
TCCTAAAAATTGAGAAAAGATAACAGAGTCTTCTTGAAAACCAACGGTTCCAGCATTAGCAGCATTGTTAGAGAGGACGTTGAGTTTGTCCTGCAAGGCCTTTTGCATGGAAAGGGTAATGTCGAGAGAAACAGGCATCTATAAAATCCATTTTTATTTTTCCTGTGATACTCCATGCAGTTTCCATGCCAAGTTTTTAAAATGTCCCAAATACTGTCATTCGTTCCTATATTACTATATAGGAACTAGTAATCCCACTTATAGTTCACGCCAACGCTTTCAGAGGATTTAGCAGCACCAGCTTCGGTGCTAATGGTTACTTTTGGTGTGACTTCAACTTCAACGACGACTTTAGAGTCCATGGGGGTAACGCCTTGGTCTAGGTGAATGCTCACTTTGTCAGAGAGCGTATCTTTTGCTTTTAAGAGGGCATCTTTTTTATTATCTCCTCCATCAACCTCGACTTCTTCTTTACCCAAATGATCTTTCATGAGGTCTGTAAAACTTCCTCCTCCCCCTACACCAGAGAGCTCTCCTGCAACTTTAGCAAGTTTTAAGGCAGACAAAGGAGAGAGCTTAGATGAGTGTGAGCCAAAAAGAAGCTGAGAAAGGATTTCTTCTTGGGGAAGCGGCGGTTCGGAGGAAAGGGCAAAACTTGGCTTTGTTGCTCGGCCATTTAAGGCAACAATGGCCTTGAAATCGTTCTTTTCTAAAGAAGCTTGTAGGGCTAAATAAGGGATATTTTCTTCTTGTCCATCAAATGAGAGAGTGCCCTCATCGATTTCAATGGTTTGTCCTAGAAAATCAAGCTCTCCTTCTTTTAGGTCAATTTCCCCAACCATAAGAATATCATCAAGGGACTGAGTGACTTTGAGTTCCCCTTCCCAAAGGGAGTCAAGTCCTAAGCCATAAACGCGAAATACTGGTGGAATCTTAATGTCAAAGTCAAAGGTTAGCTTAAAGGCATTGGGAGATTTTTTTTGGTTCGTTTTAAGTTTCGACTTATCTATTTTCTGCGGCTTTGACGGGTCAATAACATTAAGTTCAGCAACGTCCTCTCCAAAAGCAGCCGTGATGTTGTAAGCGACTTCATCCATGGTTAACGACCCACTAGCTATAGCATTATTATAAGGGCCTTTTAGGGTTAAAGCGCCTTCTCGGGCAATAATCTTTAGTTTATCTGTATAGGCAAAGCGCATTTTGACGGCATCGGCTTTGAAATCAAAGACTTTTTTGATCAAGTCATAGGTGCCATTTAGGTGTAGATACCCTCCATATCCATCGCGTGTTTTAACGTTATTTAGGGTAATAAGGCCATCTTTTGCTTGCGCTTTAAAAGATAGGTCATGAAGCTTTGTGCCATAGGTTATGTTTTCATAGTAACCTTTTTTGAGTTCAAGAATGCCATCATAATCAAATTGATCTACGCTTCCAGCAATGGTGAAATCAATGGATAATATTCCTTTTACAATATCTCCCGTATATAAAAAGAGTTTGGACAAAACGCCTAAATCTGTTTCTCCTTTAAGGGAGAAATCAAGAGCGGTCCCTTGTTTTTTTCCTTGAAAGGTAAAGGGAAAAGTGACGATTTTGAAGGTTGCTGGCGAAACCGTCACGTCATCTCCAAAGACCTCAATAGTAAAAGGCTTTTCAAGGTTGAAGGGCTCTTTATCGTAAAGGGCCTTAAACGTGTTAAGGGTAATGATTTGACGATCTGTGCCAAGATTAAGAGTGCTGAGACTATCTAAGGTTAACTCTTTCCCCTGTCCTTTAAGGGACAAGGGGCCTTGTCCTTTTTCTAAGTGAGATTGCAAAGTGAGGGTATCAAGAGCAACATCGTTGCTTTTAATATCCGTCATTCCAATAGTACCCTTAACGGTTGGAATCGTTAGAAAGTCATCTAGAAGCAAATCAGCATTAAGACTTGCAACGGAAATGTCCTCTCCTGTTAGTTGCGTCCCTTGGAGTTTGAGACGTAAAGAATCGGGGCCAGTTCCGTGCATTTTTAAGTGCCCTTCAAAAGTGGCTGTTCCTGAAAGGGGAAAACGACCCAAAGATGCAAGGGAAGTTAAGGAGGTTAAATCACGACTATTGCCTTTGATAGAGGCTGCAACTTCTTCTGTTTCAAAGTTATAGGACAAATCACCTTGTGTCGAGGACAAGAGCCCGTTGAGAGAGATGTTTTTTAGAGAAAGAATCTGGTCTACAAGGGTAATAGAGGCAAGATTTAAAGATGCTTTTATATCATTGTAGAGAAAGTCTAGTTCTAAGTTACCGTGTCCTTTAGAAGGCAAGCCGGTCACTTTGCCTTGAAGGGCAATATTTTTAAAATCAAGGGCGTCGTAATGAAATTCTGGAGTTTTAATGCTAAAGGAAACAGTAAAGTCTTCAATTTCCCCCTCTGCCGAGGCAAGAAAGCTAAGCTTACTTCCAAAACTACGGGTTAAAAGAGGGAGAACAACAGAAAGATGATTTTTACTTTTGTCATATTTTAAAGAAATGCCATCTAGGGCAAGATCAATCTCTTGCCCTATAAACTCAGGGCTGAGGTGTAAGCGACTCAAATCAATGCTGATATTGAATTTATTAAGGCTTGTTAAAAACGCGTGAATAATGGATAAAAGTTGTGTAATAGAAGCGCTTTCATCATTGTTTATTTTGACTTCAGATTCCCCTTCTTTTTCTTTCGGTAGAGAGTTTAAGAAAACCCCTTCTCCCACAAAAACCCCTTCAAGGTCTCGTGTTAAGAAAAAAGATCCTATATTTAAGTCAATCGTAACGTCTTTAATGGATAGCCATGTTTTTTCTTCTTCTTTTAAATCAATACGATCGATAGAGAAAACAAAGGGAAAAAAACTTGAAAGGCTTCTAATTTTAACATTATAAGATTCAGTATTAAGATGAGTATTGATTGTATTAACAAGGGTTTCTTTCCCCTTATCAAAAGATAAAAAAGTCATGAGCGTTGCGAGAGAAATCACAAAAACAATCAAAAACCATTTGAAAAATGCAGCAAGGAATTTTAATATTTTCATCAAAACGACTGCCCTATACTGATATAAAATTGGAAGGCTCTATCAACGACTTTGCCGCCATCTTGACGGCGTTTTTTAAAAGGAATGGCAATATCTGCTCGAATAGGTCCAAAGCTCGTGTAATATCGCAACCCCACACCCGCACCAAACAGAAGACTATTGGCAAAACTAGGGTGAGTTGTCTCGCTGACAAGAGCTCCTTCTAAAAAGGCAACGGCACCCCAATCATCCCCAAAGCGGACCCGAGGTTCAATACCAAATTCTAAAAGAGATTTTCCACCAAGAGGTTTTCCTACCCCATCAAGGGGCCCGGCCAGTTGATAACCATAACCACGAACAGATCCACCACCACCTGCAAAAAACCGTCGGTTGCTCGGTATATCATTGAGACTGCCCCCAAAGACTGATCCTATTCGCGACCAAAAGGATAAAACGTGCCTATGATGTTCATCCATGGCCCAATGGTAGGAGCCATGAAGCTGAGAGTGTGTAATGAAGTTGGCGTGTCCTAAATGACCGTATTCGGGTGTAATACTGAGGGTTAATTTTCCTCCTGATGAGGGATCCAAATCATCATTTCGCGTGTCAATTGAAAACCCAAGGGGAACGCCTAAGGCATCAACATGTATAATTTCGCCCCTTTGGCTAATGCGAGTGCTCTCAAAGGAAAGGCCATAGGAATAGCTCCAGCCTTTTCTAAACTCGTTGTCTAAGACGAAAGAAGCTCCATAACCTCGGCTATCATAAGATTTTGTATTTTCTTCTTTGTAATTAAGAGTGGTGCCAAGGGTTTGATTTCTCTTCAAAAAATCAGGAAGGTAATAATTAAGATCGACCATGGATAGGGTTTGAGATGCCTCAGCGCCAACAACAAATTTATCGGCATGTCCCATAAGATTACGGTGGGTCCAACTGGTTTTAGCGCCGATGCCTTCCGATGTTCCGAATTTGACTCCGGCTGAAAGAGTGCGAGGTTTACCATCACTTAAATCAACTTCAATGGGAACTTCATGGTTTTTTTGAATTTTTTCCTTACGGTGCTGGATAATAATTTTTTCAAATAACTTTGAGGTACTCAATTCATCTTGATAGTCGTCTATTTGACCTTGATCATAAGGCTCGCCTTGTTTAAAGGGCGCCCTGTTTTTAATATAATCAGTACTGACAGCGCCAGAGCTTTTGACTTGGATTTGACCAAAGGTAACATAAGGCCCTGGATCAAGGGTTAAGATCAGCGCTACTGTCGTGTCAGACTTTGATAAAATCGCCTCATGACTTACAATTTTAGCAAAGGGATATCCGCACGTGCCTAAATTTTCCCTAACATCATCAAAAGCGTTTAAAACTTTTTCGGCCGTAAAAAATTCTCCTGCATAGAGTTTGAGATCGGATAAGGTTTTTTGACAAGGTTCTGGCCCTTCTGATTTTGGCGTAAAGACAAATTGAAGGGATTTTAATTTGTAGCGCTTACCAAGAGTCACTGTAAATTCAACATGGCACGAGGCGTCTTTTTTAAGAGAATCGCTGATGAGAACATCAGTGGTTGCATCGTAGTATCCAAAAGAGTAAAAGAGTTTTTGCAAGATATCTTTGTCATTTTGAACGCGCCTTGAAAGAGCAAAGTTAGAATAAAGAGGTCTTTTTTTGAGAAGTTCAAGGCGAGAGCGGCTTTTAAATTCTTTTGGAATATCCGTGCCTTCTAGCCCTTTGAGGGTATAGTCATAAGTTACAATAGGAAGGTTTTCATAAGGGGATTCAGGCTTTTCTTGTCCTTTTTGCTCGCGGGCATGGGCTTGAGTAAAAACAAGTAGACTAAGAAAGACAATCCATTTTTTTACCCAAAGACGCGCCATATTGAAATTACTTTATTGTTTTTATACATTTCATTTTAGCATGGAAGGAAAAAGCTAAAAAGCCTCCCCGCGTTTTTTGATGTGGCTACCCTAAAGCGGGCAGATAGATTAGAATCTATGAGTCATGAATTTAGGAGCATCCAAGGACAAAAAGAAAAGTAACCCGTTACCCGGCCGAATTTAAAGAATCTTCTGCAAAGTTAGCTGTTGATTCCAAGGAATCAGTTGCCTAAATAGCAAAGAACTTAGGCGTTCATGTCGCAACCTTACATGGCTGGATAGCTAAGTATTACCCCAAGGCCAGCCCATCCGTAAAGAGCCACTCAGAGGATTCATCCCTAGAAGAGTTGAAGCAACTTAGAAAAGATAATTCGCGCTTACGTGAGGAGCGCGACATCTTAAAAAAAGCAGCGGCGTACTTTGCGGGGGAAATAAAGTAAAGTACGCCTGGATCAAAGACAACATCGCCACTTTTGGATCAAGAATGATGTGTGACGTGCTGGGAGTTTCCAGAAGCGGATATTATAGCTGGGCAAACCAAGAATTCCCGTCGGCACGCTCTTTAGAGAACAAAAAGCTCTCACAAGAAATCCATAGGATTTTTCTTGAGCATAAGGGGCGTTATGGCAGTCGACGCATAAGGCAAGTCTTGGTAAACAAGGAATACCCTGTTAGCCGCAAACGCGTCTGTAAGCTGATGAGGGCTCAAGGCTTATACTGTAAAACAAGACGTAAGTTTAGGCTAACAACGGACTCTAAATATGACTTACCAATAGCCCCAAACTTATTACAGAGAGAGTTCTCAGCCGCCAGTCTTAACCAAGCATATGTTGGAGATATCACCTATATTCCAACGCAAGAAGGCTGGTTATATTTAGCTGTAGTCATTGACTTGTTTTCAAGACAGGTGGTGGGTTGGTCCATTAATGAGCGCATGAAGGCATCTTTGGTTAATGATGCTCTATGAATGGCAATATGGCAGCGTAAGCCAGGAAAAGGCCTTATTTCACATACGGATCGGGGTAGTCAGTATGCCTCCCATAGCCATAGAGAGTTACTAAAGCTTCACGGTATCAAACAGAGCATGAGCAGAAAAGGAAACTGCTGGGATAATGCTGTTGCTGAAAGCTTTCCATACCTTGAAGGTAGAACTTACCCATCACGAGAAATTTAAAACCAGAAAGGAGGCAAAACAAGAAATATTCAATTATATTGAGACCTATTATAATAGGATCAGAATGCATTCTACTAATGATTACCTACCACCCGTGGAATACAAAAAAACTCATAAAGCAGCTTAAAAAAGTGTCCGTAAAAAGGTTGACACATCATTTGAGTGTGGAGATGAATGTCTGGAAGAGCTAGAGCAAAGCGTTGGGAACGAAAATATTACGTGGAAAGAAAAAGCCCATGCTCTCAAAGGTATTGCCCTTAATTTTGGGGCAACGAGGGTTGCAGAGTTAAGCCGCACCGCCGAAGAAGGTTACGAGTTAAGTTGTGAAGAAAAAGAAAAGCTTTTTGTTGATATTCAAAATGCTTATCAATCCGCTAAAAACTATTTCTTGTAGGGTTTTTTATGAGCCTCTTCACAGAGTTTCCTATAATTTAAGCATTGTTAAGCCTTCTTTTGACGACACCACGAATAAAATAAAAGACGGGAATGTTGATGACGCCAAGGGTTAGAAACAAATCGACAACTGAAAAGTGAAGGGCAAATAAAGAGAGAGCAAAGAAACTTGCTAGGACCATGAAGAGGGAATTCATTACGTTGTTTGCAGCAACAATGCGCGAGAGGTATTTGTCTTCTGATCGGTGTTGGATAATGGCATAAAGGGGGACGATATAAAGACCAGCACATAAAGATATGGTAAAGAGACTTATTAAAATAAGAGTGCTATAGAAGCTTGCGTTCAGAAAATCAATAATCCCAAGAAGATGGGTGGGTTCCACGGAGAGAGTTTTAAGGTAAAAATGACTTGATAGGACTAAAAGAGCAAAGCCAAAAGTCATCCCGAAAGCCCCCCATGGCACAAGACGCCCATCTATTTTGCCTTTTAAGAATTTATTGCATAATAAGGACCCAATGCCAATACCAATGGAGAAAATGGATAAAAGAGTGGTGACGATCTCTTCATTGCCTCCAAGAATCATTTTTGTATAGGTGGGAAACTGCGCCAGAAACGTTGCGCCAATTAGCCAAAACCAAGAGATGCCGATAATGGAGAGCCAGACCGTTGGTTCGACGCGTGCATAGCCAATAATGGTTTTGGTTTCTGAGATGATATTCCAACCGATTTTTAAACTTTTATCCCCGATGGGAGATTTTGGAATGGCAAGACTGCTGAGCCAACCCATAATCGAAAAGCTTATGATAAAAAAGGAAAGCAGCTCAATGCCATAGGTTGTGCGAATAGTAATGCCGCCAAAAATTGTCCCAAAAAGAATGGATAGGAAGGTGCCACTTTCAATCAAACCATTACCGCTAATGAGTTCATCATCTTTTAGGTGCTCGGGCAGTAAGCTATATTTTAGGGGGCCAAAGAACGTGGACTGAACTCCCATGAGAAAGAGAGTAAGAAGAAGCCCATAAACGCTGCCCATAAAGAAAAAAAGCGCGCAAAGGAGCATAAGAAAAATTTCGGCAAGTTTGACCTTTTGGGCTAACCAAGATTTTTCGTATTTATCTGCACATTGTCCCGCCGTGGCTGAAAACAATAAAAAAGGAAGGACAAAGAGTCCAGCTGCTAGGGATGACATCATAGGCGCATTAAGGCCCGCTGTGACAGCGACGTCATAGGTGAACCAGATCAAAAAGGCATTTTTAAAAGCATTATCATTAAAAGCGCCCAAAAATTGGGTAATAAAAAGGGGAAGAAACCTTTTTGTTTTTAAAAGGTGTGTTTGATTTGACATTTAAAAAATAAAAACCCTGTTTTATTATTTAATCGTAACATGCTGTTTGCTTTTAATTCATTAATTCATTAATTTATTGAGTTTATGCTGCTGTTTCGGCCTATCTTATTTTAACTCTTTATTAATTTTTTCACGAGGATAATAGTTTTTGTACAGAAAACTGGCGCGCTATGAAAGAAATTAATAAAAAACTTGATCAGATTATAAAAGAATCTTCTTTTGTAAATCCAGATGATTTTGTGATTCAAAATTTAAGTCGTAAAAGTAAAGATGAGGTTGAATTATGTGAAAAAATCTCTCTTCTTCTTAGAAAAAATTATGAGTTATCAGAGCAATCAGAAAAGATTAAAAAGCGCTCCCAAGGGGTTCTTGATACAATGCTGGATGCTCTTATTGTGATTGATCACTTGGGCAATATACAGTCAGCAAATATAGCTACGGAAAAGATATTTGGGTATAAAGAAGAGGATATAGTTGGGGAAAATATTAAAATTCTTATGCCCGAGCCCTATCACTCTGAGCATGATGGTTACTTGAAAAACTATAAAGATACGGGCGTTAAAAAAGTTATTGGATCTGGGCGCGAAGTTAGCGCGAAACGTAAAGATGGCAGTATTTTTCCTGCAAGCCTTGCTGTTGGACAAATTATTGTTGATGGAGAAAGTTTTTTTACAGGGACATTAAAGGACATTAGTGTTCAAAAATCAGCAGAAGATGAGCTTTTTCGACGCAACAGAGCCCTTGAAGAAGATGCTATTGTTAAGTCTCACTTAACACAACTGTTAGACATTGCACAAAGTGCGTCAAGCTTTTCTGCTCTAACACAAGATACTTTGTCTTATATTGCAAAAATAATGGAAATTGGCTATGGCACGTTCTATTTGCGCGAAGAAGAAAATAATGTTTATAAGAACTCTCTAAAAATCCAAGGGACCTATGCCTACAAAAACCGGAAGAATTTATCAAATAGTATAGAGTTTAATGAAGGGCTTGTCGGTCAGTGTGCTTATGAAAAAACGGCTATTTGTTTAACAAAGGTTCCCTCTGATTATATTCATGTTTCGTCTTCTCTTGGTGAAGCCTCTCCGATGACTATTTTAGTTCAGCCCATCCTTTTTGACAATGAGGTTCTTGGGGTTATGGAGCTTGCATCCTTTCGTGAAATAACGGATATGAATCAGAGGCTTATCAAGCAAGTTGCAGAAAATTTGGGTGTTATCATCAATAGAATTTTATCTAAACAACGAACAGAAGAGCTCTTAGATAAATATAAAATAATGTCTGAACAATTAGAAACTCAGCAACACGAATTAAAGTCTTCTAACACAGAACTAATAGATCAAACAGAGCTTCTTAGAAAATCAGAAAAAGATTTGCAGTTTCAACAGAGCGAGTTAAAAATTGCTAATGAAGAGCTTGAAAAAAATACAGATCGATTGGAAGAGAAACAAAAGGATCTTGAGAATTCTCATAGAGCAGTTAAGCACGCAAAAAAAGAAATTGAGAAAAAAGCATCGGAATTAGAAGCGGCCTCTAAGTATAAATCTCAGTTCTTAGCCAATATGTCTCATGAGCTTCGGACACCCTTAAATAGTCTTCTTCTTCTTTCTGGCACCCTTACAGAAAACAGAGATAGAAACCTGACCAGTGATCAGATCACAATGCTTAAATATATCCATGAAGGGGGAGAGGATCTTCTTCGTCTTATTAATGATATTTTAGATATCTCTAAGGTTGAATCGGGACTTCTTGAAATTGAAAAAGGACCAGTGGATTTAGATGAGCTGGGGCATTCGTTAAAAAATAAGTTTGAAGCTTTGGCGAGAAAAAATGGCATAGATTTCCACCTCGAAATAGAAAAAAACCTTCCTTGTATGATCTCTGATAGTTTTAGAATTCAACAGGTTCTAAAAAACTTACTCTCTAATGCATTCAAGTTTACAACACAGGGAAGCATTCATTTAAGAATATCTTGCCCTCCTCAAGAGGTGGTTTTCACAAAGCCAAGACTTAACCCAGGAAATTGCCTGGTTTTTTCAGTCATTGATACGGGGATTGGTATCCCTCAAGACAAGCAACAGATGATCTTTGAGGCTTTTCAACAAGTAGATGGTAGTGTTTCTCGAAAATATGGTGGTACAGGCCTGGGGCTTTCAATTTCTAAAGAGTTGGTTAACATATTAGGAGGTGAAATACAGGTTGACAGTATTGATGGCGAAGGGAGTACTTTTAGATGCTTTTTGCCTCTTGAAAAGGTTGAAAAATCCCCTGTCTCCTTTTATGAGCAATATGCTAAGGAAAACGCTTTCTCCGTAAGCAATGACGAGGTTGATGTTGATTTTTTAAAGGGAAAAAGTGTTTTAATTGTTGATGACGATGTAAAAAACACTCTTTCCTTATCAATGGCATTAAAAGGATATGAGATGAATATCTTGACTGCTGAAAACGGTGACGTTGCCTTGCAGCAGTTAGAGGAAAATCTAGAAATTGATCTTGTTCTAACAGATCTTATGATGCCCATAAAAGATGGTTATGAAACCATTAAAAGTATTAGGTCCATGGAGAAGCACATAAACTTACCTATTATTGTTTTAACGGCTAATACAACATCCGATACTAGAACAAAATGCATTAATCTTGGAGCAAGCGACCTCTTAACAAAACCCATTCATATTGAGCCCCTTATTTCCCTACTAAAACAATGGACGCAAAAAAGAGTTTGTTAAAATATGTACTTTTTTCCTCGAAGAGCAGAAGGGTCTCATTCAAGAGTAAAATGTCTCATTAAATTCTAACTTTTTTATTGGTTTTTTTTGCTTTACAATGTAGTTTCCAGTTTTACATTTTATGTCGGGAAAATTCGCACATGCAAAAAAAAATCATCTCCATTCTCTTTGCTTTCTTTGTCAGTTTTCCTCTTCGAGGAACCTCTATTCCCTTTGAACTTGCGGGAGAATATCAAGGCTTATTGCGGGAGCCTTACCAAAGCACTTTTTCACTAGAAGATGCCCTTGTTATCAGCAGGGAGGGAA
>DOCA01000170.1 GCA_003503995.1 Holosporales bacterium | reverse complement strand
GACCAAAATTTCAAAGAACTCCATGAAAGGCTAGAGAAACTCGAAGAGACTGTGCTGCCTTTGAGTCAAGGAGGAGTGACGCGTATTACTCAAGAGGGAGCAGAACTCCTTTTCGAATCTGCGTCAGAAGAGGTCTTAGGGCGTGTAACTTTACCGTCTTTACGTTTTAGACCTCGAGGGTTGTGGGTAGCTCAAAGGGATTATCTTTTTTACGATCTTTGTCTTTTTGGGGGAAAAACATATTGCTGCAAAACGGCTCATAAAAGCGGTGATGCATTGGGAGATGATCTTTCTAAGTGGGACCTTATTTTTGCAGCTGAATAATTATTAAAACGGGGAGAAAACTATGAATGTTATAAAATATACTGAACATGATACTGATACCTTAGCGAGAACAATTTATGGAGAAGCACGAGGAGAATATTTCCGAAGTGATGGAGGGGTGGCTTCGCTTGTTTGTGTGGCCAACGTGATTGTGAACCGATCAAAATCTCCTAAACGTTACGGAGAAACTCTTGCGAAGGTTTGCAAGCGCCCCTATCAATTTTCTTGTTGGAATAAAAATGACCCCAATTGCGTTATTATTTCGAGAGTTCAAAAGGGAGACGACAAAATTTTTGACCTCTGTTTAGACGTTGCTGAAAACGTTTTAAAAGGACAATGGCCAGATTTAACAGAGGGAGCTAATCATTACCATGCGTCTTGGATGAAGACATATCCTGCGTGGTCCATTGATCGTGTGCCGACAAAGCGTATAGGTCAGCACCTATTCTATAATTTATAAAGAGGAGATGTGAGATGAGTTTATCTCTTATGAGCATAGCTTCAGCGCTTGCTGATTTGGTACCAGGAATTACCAAATGGTTTTCCAATGATCCAAAAAAATCAAAACATAATCATGATATTGCTAAAAAAGTAATTGATGTCGCAAAAAAAGTCACAGGATCTAGTGATGCAAACCATGCTTTAGGCCTCCTGCAATCCGACCTTGAAGCTTTACTTAATTTCCAACGAGAGATTCAAGATATAGAGCGTGACCTCGAACGTGCTTACCTTCACGATCGTCAGGATGCTCGTTATCGGGACATGGCTTTTGTTTCCAATGGAAAATCAAATATACGAGCTGATATTATGGTTGTTGCTGCAGCTGTTGGTTTGCTTTCTTGCCTGATTTCTCTTGCTCTTTTTAGGAGTAATCTCCCAGGAGAGGCTGTGGGTATTATTTCTACCATTGCGGGTATTTTTGGTTCGTGCCTTAAGGATGCTTATTCCTTTGAATTTGGCTCTTCCCGAGGCAGTAAAGTAAAAGATTTGGCAAGTTTTATGCGAGATTAGCGCGATTTTTCCGATTTTTTTAATAGAATCTTAACTAAATGAACGTCATCCTATAAGGGTAAAGTATATAAAAAGGAATGAGACCCTATGGAAGATTGGCGCCCCCCCATTTTAGAATCCGAACGTCTTTATTTACGAGCCATCGAAGAATCCGACGATGAATCTATTTATTCGTATGCTTGTAACGAAGAAGTTGCGATGTTTACGTCTTGGTATGCCCATGAATCCATTGAAGATACAAGGGAATTTATTAACAAGTACGTTATGGAAGGTTATGCAAGAAAAACGCCTGAGCCTTGGGGCATTACGCTAAAAGAAAACCCTGAGATGATTATTGGGACTGTTGGATTGACATGGAGCTCAAGATCTGACCATATCATGCGTTTTCATTATTGCTTGTCTGACACCTATTGGGGGCAAGGGATTATTCCAGAGGCAGGTCAATGTCTTATTGATCACGCTTTTGATGTTTATAAACCCAAACGTATCTATGCTTATTGCACGACGAAGAATAAAAGCTCTGCAAAAGCTCTTGAAAAAATGGGCTTTTTATCTGAAGGCACAACTCGGGCCGCCCTTTATAGTAAGGGAGAATATCGAGATACTCTTAACTACGGCATGATTGATACAGATTGGGCAGCCTGGAAAGCCGCACAAGTTAAGAAAGCAGGGTAGTTCTTGCTTTGTTTTATGAGAGAGTAGAGAAGGGCCATTAGGCCCTTTTTTTGTGGGGTTAACAAAAGAAACCCAGTGGTGAAAAGTCTATTGAAGGGAAATATGTGCTTTGCATTGCTTCTATTTGTGTAGGAAGGCTATTGGCTGAAGCTTCCCCCGAAGCTGTTTGTTGGGAGGTGCTTTTCCTTGTAAGAATATCTGTTAAAGATATTCTTGAAAAGTAGTAATAAATTGCAATATTAATTCGTGTTAATAACATAGCTTTTGTTCTCCAAATACTCGAGCTTAGGAAGAAAATGGCAATGGTAATCAGCGTAAAAATTGATAGCGTTACAAAAAATAGAGCAGATATAAAGTATAAGACTAATGCCAAGGACATTATAACTAAAGATGTGTGAAAAATTATAAATATTGTTGATGATTTTTCTAGTTTTTCTCCAGTTATGTTACTGACTATGCAATTCTTTGTGATTTTGAAATAGGCGGGGTTTAATGTAGATATTAACTCTAATGTTGCATAATAAGAACCACCATAGACGCTTGGGAGAAAAATCAAAAAGGAAATACCTAGGCAGATGTTTTGAAAGTCTAAATTTCCATTTTCTTGAAATTTATTTGAAAAAATTACAATATCATTATGTGTATTAAAACTAAAAGTGCTTATAATGTCTACTAGAATTAGAATCATAGGTAATTTTATAAATTCTCTTACCAGCTCACTTTGTTTTGGCTTAGAAATATTTGTTCTGTTTGTAGGCGTTATTTTTGCTTCATTAGTCTTACCTGTCCATAAGAGAAAAAAACTTTCTAATAAATTATGTTGG
>DOCA01000169.1 GCA_003503995.1 Holosporales bacterium | reverse complement strand
GCCACCCCTCCATCACTTCGGAAATATTCTCCTCGTGCTTCTCCATAAATTGTTCTCGCTAAGGTATCAGTATCATGTTCAGTATATTTTATAACATTCATAGTTTTCTCCCCGTTTTAATAATTATTCAGCTGCAAAAATAAGGTCCCACTTAGAAAGATCATCTCCCAATGAATCACCGCTTTTATGAGCTGTTTTGCAACAATACGTTTTCCCCTCAAACAGACTAAGGTCGTAAAAAAGATAATCCCTTTGAGCTACCCACAACCCTCGAGGTCTAAAACGTAAAGACGGCAAAGTTACACGCCCTAAGACCTCTTCTGACGCAGATTCAAAAGGAGCTCTGCTCCCTCTTGAGTAATACGCGTCACGCCTCCTTGACTCAAAGGCAGCACAGTCTCTTCGAGTTTCTCTAGCCTTTCATGGAGTTCTTTGAAATTTTGGTCGAGTTCATCGGCACTTAAGGGAGCTCCCTTAAGATTTCTATAGGTTATAGTCATGTCAAATTATCCTTGTTTTAGATGAAGTAATATTGTGTTGGTTTCTGGATCAATGAAATCATAATCGTAAGACACATAAAGAGCATCAGATGTGCCAAAATGAATTTTTCCGCCACGTACATCCTGCGCAAGAGACGTTTGAACAGGAGGGGTAATAAGAGGCACCATACTATAATAGCGATCAGCAATTTTGCCTCGCCTCTCTGGATAAACACCGGCTCGTTGCCAATAGCTTTGTCCCTTTATGATGACTTCTGTTGTATGATCAGAAGCGCTCATAAAAGCATACATTGGCATCATCATATCAAGATCCAAGCCTTTATGAAAAAAGCCCCCAAAAGGAATCACAGGATACTCTTCAAGCTTAGCAATCTCCCAAAGAGGGCATGCATAAACCCATGCCCCTTCGTTGGTATAAATTTCTTTAGAATAAAAAGAATCCCCTGGTGGAAGGGTAAAACTCTTTCGATGAAAATTACCTTATTTATGAGATTGCAACTCGTCACACAAAGGTTCAACCAAACCATTTTCTGCTTTTTGACTTCCTTCTCCTTGCCAAAGAAAATCAACAGCAGCACAACAATCTGCTGCTAACCCTCCAGCAATCTCAGCACAAGTAACTTCTGTAAAAGCAACGCCTTTTGAATGGAAAGAAAAAGAATAATCTCCCTTCACGTCTACAAGTTTTTGAGGACTTAAGGTCACCACAAGAGAGATTTCCAGAGGCAATTCGCATTCTTCAAGATCAAAATTACTCAGAGCATCTTGCTTTGAATGAGTTTCTAAAATTGCTTCTTGAGTATTTAAATCAGCAACATCAACAGAAGATTCATTGAGAGGATCTTGAGTAGCTAAGAGAGCCTTTAGGTATTGTTCAATGGGCATTTTAGTTACCTCCAAGATTAATATGTTTGGGAGCTGACCAAGGATTAAGAATCTCAAGAGAGAGAGTTGTTTTTTCTAAACGACGTCCTCTCAAATCTTCCAATCGAAGCTGAACTTTTGTTCCATTCCCTTTAAATTCTTCAAGAATGTTATGGGAATTCGGGTATTGATTCGCCTGAAGATTTTCCTCTTGTTGTTTCGCATCATGGGAAATTGTCACTTCGCGCAATAAGTCACCAGCCCCTAAAAAAGCTGGATAGAGAATGCCTCTTTCGGCGCCTTCGGAATCACCATAGCGATAAAATACACCGCCCTCTGTTTTTATATACTGAGACGGGAGGCTTTCTTCCAAAACCCCCACCATGCCATAAGCTTCACTAGAATTCGCATCCTCAACAAGAGCTTCTTTCCCTGTTCCAACACAGCAACCAAGAGTTACATAAGCACGCATTCGACCTGTTTCGCCTATAACCTCAAGAGTTAATTTTTTGATTTTTCCCTTAGCCTTCCCTCCTGGCAAACGCTCATCTGTCATTGTAATTGAGTGATCGCAGGTCCACTTTAAAGCTTCTTCAAGGGGGCAAATAAAGGAAATATCAACACACCGTGAACTAGAACACAAATAGGCCTTTGCACAATCTAAAGCTTGTTCAACAACCTTACGCCCACGATCTGTTTTAAAAAATGTTCCTCGATGCTGTTGGAGAGGATAGGTCTTTGAGGGGCCTAAATTCTCCCATTCATCAGTATCATCAATAAAACGTGCGCTTGATCGATGAGAGCGCCTAGCTTGATAAATACTACCCTGATGATCAATTTGTTCTTCACGCTTATAGTAAAGATCAGCCCCCCAATGCGCTAATTGCTCTCTCGCGATGAGATCATAAACTGTTAAATTAAGTATTTTTCGCTTAGAAGGCTTATAAGATAGTGTTTGAAAGTCTTGTTTTAGTTTAAATACAACTTCTTCATGGCGTGGCTGAACATAACGCCACCCGAGCTTTAAAGAAGGCCTATAAGCTTTACGTTTAAAACGCACTTTTTTAGGATCTTTCGCTTGCAAACGGCCTTTTATTCTTTTTTTCTGAAGGAGGGGATCATCAGGAGAAACCCAGAATCCATCAATACGCTCAAGTTTTGGAAAAGAAACCAAAGACGTATCGGCCACACGGTAACCATGGGGACGAAACTGTTGATCAGCTTGCCACCACTGTTTTTCAAGATCAAAGCCTGAATAAGTTTGAATAACTCCCTCTGGTAAATCTTTTTGCAGCAAACGATCAAGACGTGTAGCTCCTTCAAAACGTTGAACCCATTTAGCGTGAAGATGTACTTCTACTTCTTCAAGAGGACTGCTTTTTAAAGATAAATTTAAAGAGTCGCGATAATAGCGCCCTTTGATGTCTCCTTGGAGACGTCCCTCTACCAAATCGCTCAATACAACACTATGGGATGTTCGATCCCAATAAGGCAAAGCATTTTGGCTCGCCAATAAATCTTCCATGCTTGGCATTTCTCGTTGAGGAAATGGAAGAAAAAGCTCATCCCAAGTTAGTGCTTTTTTCAGATCTTTCAAAAGAAGATCATAATTTTCTTCTCTAATCTTCGATAAAGCAATAAAATCCAATGTGATAAGCTCACCACTCAAATGGGTAGGGCAATTAACGAGACGTCCTCGAAATAATCAACGACCACCATCTAAAG
>DOCA01000044.1 GCA_003503995.1 Holosporales bacterium | reverse complement strand
TCTTCAGCGGCGGCCTCATCTTCAGCGGCGGCTTCGTCTTCAGCAGGGGCCTCATCTTCAGCGGCGGCCTCGTCTTCAGGCGCTTCGTCTTCAGCGGCGGCCTCGTCTTCAGCAGGCGCTTCGTCTTCAGCAGGCGCTTCATCAATATCCACAGAGGGGGCTTCTCCAGAAATATCGGGAGATGTGGTTTCCGCCTTGCTGTCTACGGAGACATCTTCAGGGGTGCTTTGAGAAGGGTCGTTTGGGGAGGTTTCTGTGGTTGTTGTACTAGAATCTTCAGGGGAAGAGGAGGGGGGGGTGTCTGAAACTTCGCCTCCCGCTTCTTGAAGGGTCCCTTGTGTTTTTTCAATTTTCTTATCAAGGCTTTGGACTTTTTTTAGATTCGCTTTGGAAGGATTCGCTTTGGCTTCTTTTCTCGCAAGCTCTCTCGCACGCCTGAGTTCATCTAAGGCGCGTCTTGCTTTTGCAATGATATCGCTTATAGCCATAAAGCCTCCCTATTAAAGCTTTAAAGTTTTTCTTTTATCCCTTACATTCCGTGTAGAAGATCTAAAAATGTTCTGTATAATTCTTCTTAATCTCCAAAACTTATGCCAAGGCCCCGCGCTGTTGTCACCAAAGTTGATGCCGGGTTAACAGCGCTATAACGCTCAATAGCTTCTAAAACGGGGACGTCTACAACGCCTCGATTTTGCCAAGCTACCATTCTATTGTGTTTGCCTTCTGCAATTAAATCAACCGCCTTAACACCAAAAGCGGACGCTAAAACGCGATCGTCGGCAATGGGTTGTGCCCCACGCTGTACATGCCCAAGGACAGTAAAGCGAGTAACGGCGCCTGTTAATTCGGTAATTTGATCGGAAAAATAGTGGCCAATACCGCTGTAATGAGAGCGACCCGTCACAGGATCAACCACACTGGAGGACTGTCCATCTTGCTTTTTCACAGCTTCAGCCACCACCACGAGTGCATAATTACGACCGCGTTTAAAGAGGGCTTGGATTTTTTCAACAATTTTTTTGAAGTCATATTGAATTTCCGGGATGATCACAATATCGGCACCTCCTGCAATACCAGCAGACAAAGCAATATGCCCAGCGTCCCGCCCCATGACTTCAAGAACCATGACTCGATCATGGCTGGCAGCTGTTGGTTGTAGGCGATCAAGGGCTTCCGTTGCAACTTCAACGGCTGTTGAGAAGCCTATGGACCGTTCCGTTGAGCCCAAATCATTATCAATTGTTTTAGGAATACCAATAAAGGGAACATTCGCTTTTGAAAAAAGTTTGTGGAGAATTTTAAGGCTGCCATCTCCGCCAACGCCGATAAGGGCTTCAAGGCCTAGATCATGGCAAGCTTGGACAATTTTTTCGGAGCGGTCTTTATAAGAACCATCGGACATGAGGTAGTGGAAGGGATTTCCTTTATTCGTTGTCCCTAAAATTGTTCCCCCAAGGCGAGCGCTGGCAGAATCGAAGTGATCCAATGTTAAAGCGCACACATCCAAGGGATCACGCAAGAACCCTGTTGTGCCTTGTCGAATGCCACACACTTCCCAACCATATCCTAGAATAGCTCGGTAAGTTACAGCTTTTAAGACTGAATTAAGACCAGCACAATCTCCGCCGCTGGTCAGGATGCCAATTTTTTTACTCATAGGTATCTTTCATACTCTTTTCTTGTTATATCTGGCCAACTTAGGCCGTTAAAAGCGATTAAGTTCAGCATAACATTTTCAGCTCCCAATGGGCAGGTGCAATTATGAGATCAGTTCTATCATCACAACATTATGACATAAATTACCTTTTAAAAAAGGAGGAGTATAGAAAACTCTGCAAAATGGCTAAAAGAAACGGTTTTAGATGAAAAAAAGTGAAGAGGGAGCGTGGAAACGTAAGCGCGCCTTTAGTATGTGCGCCCCGTGAAAGAAGAGTCTTTGCTTTTTTGTCGCTAAAAGAGACTTTTATAGAGGTTTCTATAGCAAGAGCCTCTTTTTTCTGTTATTAATAGGATCGTATAAATACTGAAAATCAGTAGAGTAGCGTTTATGGATGAACAAGAAGCTTTAAAAAAGAAGCTTGGCCTCTTAAAGGACGAGCACCGTGAACTTGACACAATGATTGATGATTTGTTGCGCGAAACAGTTGTCAACCAATTGGCGGTTCAACGCCTCAAGAAAAAGAAACTTCTTGTGCGGGATCATATTGCCCGGATCAACGCCCAACTTTTACCAGATATTATCGCTTAGTTTTTAACTTCCTAGGAAACCACCACATATCTCGAGTCTGCCATGTCTTTATCCGGTCTAGTTGTTGCCCACAATGAACAAGATAACCTTGACTCGTGCTTAAAGACTCTTTCTTTTTGTGATGAAATTGTTGTTGTCTTGGATAAGTGCGCCGACGCCTCTAAAGACATAGCTTTAAAACACGGAGCTAAGCTTGTGGAAGGGGCATGGGATATCGAAGGTGAGCGCCGTAATCTTGGGCTTGAAGTCTGCTCCCATGAATGGGTTATTGAGCTCGATGCCGATGAGCGTATTTCAAAAGAGCTTGCTCAGGAAATTACAGAAACAACTAAAGACTCTCCAGCTGATGTACATTTGATTCCCTTTGATAATTATATCGGAAAAACCCGTGTTCGTTATGGCTGGGGCGGTTATTTTGGTGTGTCGCAATCACCCCGTTTAACACGGCGTGGTACAAAAAAGTGGGGGCTTCAACGTGTTCATCCTAAGTTAACACTGGGTGATAAACGGGGAAAAAAACTGGTTAACCCTATTATTCATTATGTGGATAGAGATACCTCAGATCTTTTGAATCGCCTTGATCGCTATACAACCTTGAATGCGCAAGATATGCGTGCCAAAGGAAAAAAAGAGACCTTTGGGCATAATGTGCGACGGATTTTTTCTAGATTCTATAAGTGTTATGTGGTGAGAAAAGGCTATAAAGAAGGGCGGTACGGGTTCCTGATCGCCCTTTGTGCTGGCCTTTATCCGATTCTTTCCTACCTTAAAGCTACCCTTGAAAAAGAGCGTTAATATCACTCATCCTCTTTCAAAGAAAACGCCTTTCTGATAGAGTTAAAATTATCGACATATCCATAGAAAAGCATCCATGACAGAACAAGATTTTGCTGACATTCCGCCTTTAGAACATCCGGAAGATGAGAAGATAGTTTCCGCGACACCTTCTGTTACATCAGCTACACAGGCAATGGCAGTGATAGAACCTCATGATCACTCTTCACCTCAAAGTTCTGAGTATCAAGGTGCTGGCAAAACAGCTAATCAAAATACATCTCTTGAAGTGGCTCTTGAAAGTCTGCCTCATAATATTGAAGCCGAACAAGCTCTGTTAGGAGCACTTTTATATAACAACCTTGCTTATGAAAATGTATCTGATTTTCTGCGGGCTGATCATTTTAGTGAGCGCTCGCACGAGCAAATTTATGAGGCCATCACACGTCTCTTGGAGCGAGGTCAAGTTGCTGATCCTGTGACTCTAAAAGACTATTTCCAGTCCCAATCGTCCCTTGAAGAAATTGGGGGCACAACCTACCTTGCAAAGCTCGCCGCCTCTGTTGTTTCTTTGGTTAATACGGGAGATTACGGGAAAATTATTTATGATCTTTTCCTAAGGCGTCAATTGATTCAGCTGAGTCAAGAACTTGCGTCAAAATCTCATAAGGTTGACCTTGAAAGCAGTGCAACTGATTTTATCGAAGAAACAGAACAACAGCTTTTTGATCTTGCCACAACGGGTAATATGGACCGAGGATTCGTGCACTTTGCCGAAGCTCTTTCGGCCTCTAT
>DOCA01000002.1 GCA_003503995.1 Holosporales bacterium | reverse complement strand
TCGCTCCTAAACTATAAGGCATAGTCGTCTATCGCTCTTTCTGAGAGCGGAACCTTTTTGAAAAGACTATAGAAAGAAACCCAAGGGGGCTTTAGCCTCCTCAGACAATTTTAATTTCTCTTGCTAAATATTTCGACTAATCTTCGCCTTGGGCTTTGGTGAAACCGTTCTCGCCATCAAAAACCGTGAGGCGCTCCGTATGCATCCAGCTGTATTTCTCACCAATGTTTTGAAGAAGCTTTAAGGTCAGAAAAAGATCCATCTCACCGTCATCATTCATAAGGAAACGGGCACGGCATTGATCAACCATATCGGGTAAAAGCCCTCCAATACTGGGATAAATTTTAACCCCTCGTGAATCAATCATCTTAAGGTGCAAAGAAAGATCAGAAGCAATTTTCTCAAGATCCGCACCTAAAGTATTAACCTCTTGAGTCGTCTCAAGGAATACGTCCAACCCAACTGTTTTACGGCTTGTGGTTTTTACATAGGCGCGCTCATTGGAAAGCTCGGGCATTTTTATTTTTTTATAATCTCTTTTCGGCCAGGCAGACGAGGTACGACCAAAGCGCTCAATAATAGCATCGGTAAATTCTGTTGTTGAAACAGCGCCCTCATTCTTACGCACATCTTGAGTGTAAACGCCGTCCTCAAGGGTTGCTAACACAGCTTGCTCGATGGTATATGCCGCCTCAAATTCTCCAATATGACGCAACATCATCACACCAGACAGCAACACAGCAATAGGATTAATCACATTTTTACCTGCAAAAAGAGGCGCTGACCCATGAACAGCTTCAAACATGGCAATACCTGTTCCAAGATTTGCACCTGGGGCAAAACCAAGGCCGCCAACAAGACCTGAACCAAGATCACTTAAAATATCACCATTCATATTAGTGGTCACAATAACATCAAATTCTTCTGGTGTTCTGACCATTTGGTGCGCACAGTTATCCACAATGATATGTTTTGCCTCAATGCTAGGATATTTTTTCGCCACATCTTCAAAGGCACGCTTCATCATTCCTTCTGAGAACTTCATAATGTTCGCTTTTGTTGCACAATGAACTGTTTTTCGTCCTTCAGCCAAGGCTACTTCAAAGGCAAAAGTACAGATTTTTTCACAGCCTTTTCGTGTAATAAGCTTAAGGGTTTGTGCAACACCTGGTGTTTGCATGTGTTCGATCCCTGCATAAAGGTCTTCAACATTTTCACGCACAATCATAATATCAATATGACGACCTTTATAAGGTGTATCAATGCCTGGAAATTCTCGAACAGGGCGTATATTAGCATAGGTCTCAAAGAGTTTCCGCAAAGTCACATTGGCACTTTTCTCGCCATACCCAACGGGGGTTTCAAGGGGGCCTTTTAAAAGAAGGCGAGTGCGCTTAATGGATTCGAGAGTTTCTTCAGGCACACCAGAGGCAATACCGCGTTTAAAGACTTCAGCCCCAGCCTCGCACACGTCCCAATCGATCTTTACACCGGTGGCATCGATGATTTTTTTCGTGGCACCAACGACTTCTTTACCAATACCATCGCCATAAATAAGTGTAACTTCTGTGGACATTTTGTGATCTCTCCCTTACGTATTATATTGTTTTGAGTGCAGTCTACAGGATGCTTCGAAAATTAAGAAAAGAAAACATCACCAGCACTAAATTTTTTAAGAGTTTCCTCTCCCTGATCTTCGCAAACTAACACAAGATAACCTTTTTCATCTAAGTCGTGAAAACGCCCTTGAATAGAGGTTTTTGAACCATGTTCATACCCTTTCAAGATAAGGTGATCATGGGCTGGATCACGGCGTTTCAACCACTCTTCCCGTAAAGGTAAAAAGCCTTGTGCTTCAAGTGTATTGCGCCAATGATCAAAGAACATACAAAATTTTTCAAGAAGATCTTCGGGCGTGACGTCAAAACCGTGAACCGATAAATTTGTTGCTTCATAGGGCGTATCAAGAGGGTGACTTTTCAAATTCACCCCCACACCAATAATAAGTTTCAACCCCTTGGACGTTGTCTCAACTTCAAGAAGAATGCCACCTGCTTTCTTTGAGTCCAGCAAGAGATCATTGGGCCACTTCAAGGTTAAAGAACTATGGGCTTTCGTTAATTGTTCAACAGCACCATAAAGCGCAAGGGCTGTTACATAAGAGAAAAGAGGCGCTATTGAAAGGTCATCCACAGAAACAACAAGGCTGGCGTAAAAATTTCCAAGGGGTGATGACCAAGAGCGTTGATGGCGTCCCCTACCCTGTTCTTGTTGTTTTGCAAGCACAATATAAGGCTCTGAAGGCTCTTGAGCTAAGAGATCTTTTGCCACATCCATAGTCGACGTAACAGAATCAAAACGATGAATTTTCCAAGTCATTTAACGTAAATAAGCTCCAATTTCAAGGGTAAACAGATGGGGCATGAGAACGTAAAAAGTAACTAAGAACGTTGACATAACAAGGACTAGTTTTGTTTGCATTGGTATCGTTTTATCAACAGCCATCGTATGCTCACCACCAACAGGCTCATCAAAATACATGGCTTTAATCACTCTTAAATAATAACCAGCAGATACCACACTTCCCAAAACGGCTAAGACCACAGCAAGATAATGTTCTCCGCTAACCGCATTTTGAATCACAGAAAGTTTTGCAAAAAAACCAGCAAAGGGGGGAACACCCGCCAAGGAAAACAAGAGAACTGTCATACAAAGAGCAATCAAAGGTGCATCCTTTGAAAGGCCTGTTAAATCCTCAATATTTTCAAGCAACTGACCGCGTTTTCGCAATGTTAAAAGAGCAGCAAAAGCCCCAATCGTCATGATGACGTAGATAATAAGGTAGTTAAAAATATTCTCAAATCCTTGGGCATTCAGACTTAAAAAGCCCAATAAAGCAAATCCCATGTGGGAAATGGAACTGTAGGCTAATATACGCTTAAGTTTCCGCTGAAAGAGAGCTGCAAAGGCTCCCACAAGAATACTGAGAATAGCAAGGGCTGAGAGAACTGGTGTCCATAAAGAACCATGTGACGCAAAAACCGTTGCCACAAAGTTTAACAACAAAACAAAGCCCGCAATCTTAGGCGCTGCTGCTAGGAAAGCCGTAACAGGGGTTGGGGCACCTTCGTAAACGTCAGGTGTCCACATATGAAAGGGTGCTAAAGATACTTTAAAGCCAACGGCAATCAAAATCATCATAAAGGCAACCCCAATGGGTACGGGTACTTCAGACGTATTTGCTAGAACTGCCGCCATACCATTGAATTCCGT
>DOCA01000017.1 GCA_003503995.1 Holosporales bacterium | reverse complement strand
TCAAGGTAGGTTTGAGAAGCCGTTGTTGGACCTATAATCGTGACTTCTATTCCTGTAACTGTATCAATAGCCACAACTTTGATGCAATTCCCCAGTTGGATAAATTCAAAGATCACACCTTGTTTTTTCTGTCCATTTTGAGGCACGAGAGAGACTCTTTATGAGAATTTTTTTAAATCATAGGCGTTTTTATGGTTTTTGATAAGAAGAAAAATAATAATACCTATGGTTGGCAGGGGGAAATAAGCCTGATAGACTACAGGTGTCGCCTTTTGGAGAGAGCTCTTGAAACGGCGCAATATAAAATAACAATAAGAATAATAAACATAATGACTGAAATTATTTTTTATATTTTTTCAACGTTTTTAGTGGGGGCTTCCCTCGCTGTTATTTTCTCTCGAAACCCTGTGCATTCTGTTCTTTTTTTGATTTTTGCCTTTTTCAATGCCGCAGGGCTTTTTGTCCTCATGGGGGCTGAGTTTCTAGCCATGTTATTAGTCATCGTTTATGTTGGGGCCGTTGCTGTTTTGTTCCTCTTTGTTGTGATGATGATGAAGGTGAACCCAGATGAACAACGTGCCATCTTTTCAAAAACACGGTTTACTGCAGCCCTTAAAACTCTATCAGCCTTTGTAACCTATGGGGTGATTTTCTTAATAACAGCTCTTGTGATGCTGTCCGTTGCGCCGGTTATTGATGTTATGCAAGGGGGAGGGAGCTTTAAATTGGATGATTTATGGTCTCTGCTCCAAACTTCAAAATGGTCTCTTTTTTCTTCAAATGCCCTTATTGCTCCCGTTGCTCTTAGTGTGATTGTGACCGTTTTTGTTGCTCGTCATGTGACGCAAATGCTAACAAATAGGGCTTTTCTCACTATTATTTCAGGATTTGTTGATTCTCTAGCCTTTATGCTGCTGTTGGGGGCGGCATTTATGAGTGTATTTGTGACTTTGGCCCTTGGCTGGATACCGTCTCCGCTGCGGGAAGACCTCATTGCCTCGCCAACGCCACCAACGGACCTTGTCAGTAATACCCATGCCCTTGGGCAAATTATTTATGGGGATTATATTTTCGCGTTCCAATCCTGTGGCATTATCTTACTTGTTGCCATGATTGGCGCCATTGTTTTGACTCATCGAAAACGCGAAGGTGTTAAAAAGCAAGATATTATTGATCAAGTGATGCGCTGTCCTAAAGAGACATTAATTGTTCAAAAAATGCCTTTGGGCAAAGGTATTGAATAGGGAGAAAATGCTGATATGTCTTTAAATCATTACCTCGTTTTGTCGGGCATCTTATTTTCCTTAGGCCTCTTTGGGGTTTTTTGGGGGCGCAAAACAATTATTAATGTCTTGATGGCCATCGAGTTAATGCTCTTGGCAGTGAATATTAACTTTGTTGCCTTTTCCGTGTATTTAACAGACCTCGTGGGGCAAATGTTTACGATGTTTGTCTTGACCGTGGCAGCTGCAGAAGCAGCCATTGGTCTGGCTATTCTTGTTGTGTATAACCGAAATCGAAATTCCATTGCCGTTGAAGATATCAGCGTGATGAGGGGTTAGGATCATTAAATGACATATAATGCTTATATCGTTGCTGTTTTTGCTCCGCTTCTGGGATTTTTAACCGTTGGGAGTGTTGGCAACTTAATAGGGAAGCGCATCAGTGGTATTGTGAGCGTTGTCCTTATGGCCTTTGCAACCCTAAGCGCATGGCATATTTTTCTAGATGTGATTCGAGGGGAACTTGTTTCTCACCTTGTGACGCTTTGTACTTGGATAAATGTGGGGAACTTCAAAGTTGATTGGCAGCTCTATTTTGACCCATTAACAGCCACTATGGTGATGGTTGTGACAACTGTTTCATTCTTGGTTCATCTGTATTCCATTGGCTACATGAGTCACGATAAAGCTGTACCTCGTTTCATGGCTTATTTGAGCTTATTTACGTTTACCATGTTGATGTTGGTGACGTCTGGTAACCTGATTCAGCTGTTTTTTGGTTGGGAAGGCGTCGGACTTGCGTCATATTTATTGATTGGGTTCTGGCATCACAAAGAGAGCGCAAATGCAGCTAGCATGAAGGCTTTCATTGTGAACCGTGTTGGAGACGTTGGTTTAGCCCTTGGTATTGCGGCTCTTTATTTCACCTTTAAAACCGTGGATATTGGGATCATTTTATCTCAACTTAATACATCAATTTCTCTTACGTTTACAGCCTTTGGCTATGAATTCAGTCGACTTGAAGTGATCGGCGTGTTGCTCTTTATTGGGGCTATGGGAAAATCAGCCCAGTTAGGATTACATACATGGCTACCTGATGCCATGGAAGGCCCAACACCAGTTTCGGCCTTGATCCATGCAGCAACTATGGTGACGGCTGGTGTGTTTTTGGTAGCTCGGATGTCGCCTTTGTATGAGCTAGCGCCCTATGCAAGGTCTATTATTATTGTGATTGGCGCCTCAACAGCACTCTTTGCTGGAACCATTGCTTTAATGCAAAATGATATCAAGCGAGTCATTGCTTATTCTACCTGTAGCCAGTTAGGGTATATGTTTTTTGCAGCGGGCCTCTCGGCCTATAACATTGCGATTTTTCACTTGGTGACCCATGCTTTTTTCAAAGCCCTGTTGTTCCTTGGGTCTGGTGCGGTGATTCATGCCCTATCGGATGAGCAAGATATGCGCCGCATGGGTGGCATTTGGCGTGCCATACCAGCGACCTATGCCATG
>DOCA01000010.1 GCA_003503995.1 Holosporales bacterium | reverse complement strand
CTTCCCCCCTTAAGTCCTCAAGAAGCTCTTGAAGTCACCATGGTCCATTCCATTGCAGGTCAATTGAATCAAGGCCAACTCCTTCAAGAACGTCCCTTTCGTGACCCACACCATTCAGCCTCACTATCTGCCCTAGTCGGTGGTGGGGCCAAAGCAAAGCCAGGAGAGATCTCTCTTGCCCACCATGGCGTTTTATTCTTAGATGAACTTCCTGAATTCTCGGGTGCTACTTTAGAAACACTCCGCCAACCCCTTGAAACAGGACGTATTATGATTTCAAGAGCGAGTGCCCATGTAAGCTACCCTGCGCGTTTTCAGCTCATCGCCGCCATGAACCCCTGCCGGTGTGGTCATGTTGATGACCCCGGGCGTGCTTGTTCAAGGGCTCCAAAATGTGCTCTAGACTACCAAGCCAAACTTTCTGGCCCTTTATTAGACCGTATTGATTTAAATATTTTTGTCCCCGCCGTCATGGCCTCAGACTTAAGTAATGCAAAAAAAGGGGAGTCAACGGTAACGATTGCAAAACGTGTTGCTGCCGCAAGACACCTTCAAGAAGAACGCTATAAAAACATCTCTAACACCAATGAGTCTTTAACAAGTCTCACCAATGCCAGTATTAGCGTCCAACATTTAGAGCAAATTGCTGCCCTTGATGAAAAAGGGCAGTCTCTTTTAAATCAAGCTGCTGATCGTTTTAAACTCTCGGCCCGAGGATATCACCGCATCTTAAGAGTTGCACGCACTCTCGCTGATTTGGAAAATTCTGACAAAATCCAGTACCATCATATTGGGGAGGCTGTAAGCTATCGTCAAATGTCCTCCATGCCCCAAGTGGCATAGCAATTAATCATTTGGGACAAAGCGACTTTCAATCTTATACACTCCACCCCTCACATCGGCGTCATAAAACAAGGTTAGTTCAATGGTTGACGTCATTTTATCAACGGAAAATCCTGATGGCCATAGGCGCCCAATAGCATCCCTTTCAAAAGGGCCACCTTCCCCTGGAATATAAAAACTACGGGCAGCTCCCCTTAACAGGCCATTTTCTTTTGTCACAATACTTTCCTCTTTTGGTTCTAGGAACGTATAAGGAGGGCCAGCGTAATACTCTAGACTCTCTTGAGCAGAGTCTATGGGATTAGCTAATTCTAAAACAAGTGATTTATTTCCCAGCTCAAATTCTAAAGAATTCCGGTTAGGTAAATAAAGGCGCACCTTTGTACCGTAAAAATCAATAGCTGGTGGCATAAATTTTATATGGGTAATGAAAGCCTTCTCAAAAATGGCTTCCTCACTAGATGAAGATGCATGAGAGGGGAATATCAAAACAATAGCTAAAAATAATCTGACAAAATGCATAACGGACTCCATACCTTGAATAGGTATTTTAAAGGAATTTCTCTCTCTAAAGAATAAAAAAAAAGTAAAAAAAGAAATAAGGGGGGATTTACGTTTTCTTTGAAATACACTATGATTACAGAGTGATTTAAGTTTGTGTTGACACAAGGCGCAAGTGCCGACGCCTATGTTTATAGGCGAGAAGCGCAGCAACAAAGTGATCAGTGCAAAGGTAAGTTACTATATCAATTTTTGCTTGAAAATATTTTTAATAACCCGCCAAAACGATGTCACTTTTGGTGATTTTTTCGTATCTTTTTTTTAGGCCCTAACATGACTCATACAAAAACCTACTCTGTGACAAAACATATCCCTTCTGCACCTCTGCCAAAAACGGCGGGAGCCTTTTTATGGCATTTTACAAAACGCCACGGCAAAGCCTTTGGTACTATCACCTTTCTAATGATGTTTTGGTCAGCTAACGAAGCGCTTTACCCCTACTTTATTAAAATGTTTATCGATGCCATCGTAAATTATACGGGTGAGGATACAATTCCGTGGGATGTCCTCAAGACGCCCTTTTGGGCCGTGGTTATTTCCTTTGTGGTGATGGAAATCGCCATGCGAATTATGGGTATTTTTATGCTGTATACCTTGCCAAAATTTAGAGCCGACATGCGCATGCAGGTTCTACAGTACGTTAAGGGGCACTCCTTAAGCTACTTTACCAGTAATTTTGCTGGTACCATCGCAACACGTATTCACGACATTCCAAGAAGTGCCGATACCTTAATGGAAAACTTACTAGATCATGTGTTTTCTATTATCATGGCCTTTATTTTTTCCTCTATTATTTTATACTTCGTTAGCCCTCTTTTTACCGCCATGATGATTGTCTGGTGCGTTTTTCATATGGGGGTAACCTTTTATTTCATGCCCGAATTGCGGCAAAAATCAAAAACACATGCTAATGCTGTTTCTCGTATGCAAGGAGATACCGTTGACTGCATCTCAAACATGACAGTTGTACGTTTATTTGCTAAGGGTTCTCAAGAGTTAAAGCGCCTGGTACGCTCTCAAAACAACGAAATTGAAAAAAGCATTATCGCCGGTTGGGCCTATCAAAAAGTTAACATGTTAAGAGGTGTTGGTGGCATTGCTTTTATCGTTGGCGTGATTTTTGTCTTAGTAAAAGGTTATCAAGAAAACTGGGTAAGTGTTGGAGATTTCCCCCTTGTCGCCATGACAATTTTTACGATCCTAAGTCTCATTTGGCACTTAAGCATGAACATGCAAGCCCTTTTCAAAGACCTTGGCACCATCAGTGCTGGCCTTGCGCTTTTAAATACCCCTCATGAGGTCAATGATCTTCCAGAGGCTAAAGCCCTCTCAGTTACACAAGGCGCCATTGATATAAAAGATCTTCAGTTTTCCTATCGCAAAACAATACCTTTGTTTAAAGATCTCAGTTTAAGCATTAAATCAGGAGAGTCCGTTGGCCTTGTAGGGTTTTCAGGTTCTGGGAAAACCACATTTGTTAACCTATTGCTACGTTTTTTTGAAGCTCAAAAAGGCAGCATTATGATTGACGGCCAAGAGATCACACACGTAACCCAAGACTCTTTGCGCTCAAACATTGCTATGATCCCTCAAGACCCAAGCCTTTTCCACCGTTCATTGATGGATAATATTCGCTATGGAAAAGAAGGAGCTAGTGATGAAGACGTTATTAAAGCATCAAAACTTGCCCATTGTCATGATTTTATTAAAGACCTTGAGGACGGTTATGAAACCCTTGTTGGTGAACGGGGATTGAAACTTTCTGGTGGGCAACGGCAACGAATTGCCATTGCGCGGGCTATTCTTAAAAATGCCCCCATTCTTGTTTTAGATGAAGCAACATCAGCCCTTGATTCTGTGACGGAAAAATATATCCAAGAAAGTCTTCAAGAAATCATGAAAGGGCGCACAACCATTGTGATTGCCCATCGCCTTTCAACTCTTTCATCCGTTGACCGTATTGTTGTTTTTGATAACGGAAAAATCCTTGAACAAGGTTCCCAAGAAGACTTGCTGCGCAATAAAGACAGTGCCTTTTCACAGCTATGGGCCCTACAAAACGAAGGATTCTTGCCTGACAAGCGGGCCTAAAAAACTAAGAAAATAAGGGGGCGGCCTACCTGCCGTCCACGCCACCTTGAACGCACAAAAGGGTTAATTGATCTCTCACAAAGCGACCAGCAAAACCAGGGGAGCAACCGCCACCTGTCGCAGCATTTTCAAGAAGAGAATAAATCACAAAATCTCTCGAATTTTTTGCAACACTACTTTCATCAAAAACAAATTTACGGCTACGACCTATCTCCGTTGAGGAAATGTGCCAATTTTGAGAAAGAATCGCAAGGGTATTTGCCACGCCTGATTCAGCATCTGCAAAGCCTGAAACACCATAGGCTTCTAACTGAGCCAAAGCATTGCGAATAGCACTTGAATCTTTATAGCTTAGAATTTCAGCCTTTAAAGCTGACATAGATAAAGAAGCAACACCCCCGAAAACTTCTTCAAAAATTCCTTGAACAGTTGCGATATTTGTTTTAGACCATGCCTTG
>DOCA01000217.1 GCA_003503995.1 Holosporales bacterium | reverse complement strand
ACAACTTTCGGTCATAGCTCAAAAATTGCTGCAGGCGTTGCAACAGCAATCTTTATTGTTTTTAGTGCCATTGTGATAATAGGTACCTTATATACATGAGGAGCCGTACAAGATAACAATCGAAGAAAACCTTTTATTAAAAGCGTCACCCCTTCTTAGGCGTTTCCGTTGCTTTTTCATTAGACGCTATGGTTTTGGGGAGACCTAGAGGTTCTGGTGTACTAGGTAAAGGCTCTGACGCCGCTTCTGATGAAGCTGGAGCTTCTCTCCTCATTTTTCGAGACAAAACTCTAGGCCAACTGGTTTCAAGAATATCTTTCTTTATACCATTCATAAGCTTTGTATAATTATCAGCGACCTTCAGTTGTACTTCAATTTTCTTCTTAGACATTTCAATGGACGTTGGTGTAGAAACGATCATCTCAAAAGCTTGCCGTTTTTCAGGATCAGTAATACGTTCCCCATAATCAATCTTTAAGGTCTGGAGGCGTTCTTTATTTTTAAGGTGAGAAGCAGCAACAGCTATGTCTAACACAGCATCGACGTCAAAATCACCTTCAATTTTTTCCCCTTTGGATTCTTGCAGCATTTCTTCCAATAAAGGAAAAACATCATTCCAACGCCCCTGAGCCATATAAATATCGGCTCGCAAGCGATTGTCTCTTTTTGAAGTTAAACCCTCAAGAGATTTCAGGGCTTTTTCTTTTTCAGCTAATGCCAAATAAGTAACAGCTTTTATAAACTTTGCCTCCTCTTCAAAGACAGCGTGATTTAGATCTTGAGACTCTTCCTTTCTCTCAAAGGGCCTTAAACGATTCAACATTTTAAGGGCTAATGGTGCTTGGTCCGTTGCAAGGTATAACTCAGCCATACGTTTTGAGGTAACATTCATCAGGTAACGAAACTCTGACTCATCTAGTATTTTGCGTCTTTTTTCAAAAATCAAAAATTTCATCCGTTGCCTTAAAGCTGCAATGGCTTGATCCATTAATCCAACCTTGGCATACAATCCTGTTATACGGTCAATAACTTCCCCATAACGTTTGCCCTTTGGTGTTAAATCTTCAAATTTATAGTAGTAAGCGATTTGTTTTAAAAAAGGCTTATCGTGCATCCCCATAAAAGAATCATAAAACAAATTCTCAGCCAATTTCGTATAAATGTGGCTTTTTTCAAGTTTCCATAAATAGTGACTAACCCCCCTCAAAGTCTCCAAAGCTTTGTCTGTCTCTCCTGCTTTTCGATAAAGCTCTGCTAAGGTTGCTAAAAAGCGCTGTTCGACGATGTCGCCTCGCCACGTAAAGAGCATGGATTCCAAATCCTTTATCACAGATTGCTGAGCCATATTATCTTTGTCGACTAAAGCCAATCGCGCCAACAGAGCAACTCTTTTATTAGGGCTGAAAGTCAATCTTGTATAGGTTTTTCGAAGGGGCGCAAAAGGATTAATAATACGTGTCGCCTGTGCCTCGTAATATTGAAGACTATCAAGATCTCGTTTACCCAATAAGTTTGTATTAATGAGCCCTGCAAAAAGAGGACTCTTAAAACTACTTTCGACTCGAGCTTCATAAGCCTTAAGAGCTATATCGTTTCGAATAAGAGGCGGTAAACCTTGTATGAATTTATAAGCACGCACATACTTAGTCAGCGCCGTATCATAGCGCCCAAAGCGTTGCTCTTGAAGGGCTAGTAAAACATCGCGCTCAGCCTCTCCAGCAAAATCCCCTTCATTGCTCAAAAAGGAATCATCATCCATATCATGGGCAAGAGTCTGCGCTAAATCAAACATTAAGACGAGTCCATCTTGACTGAAAAATAATGTTTCATGTTTTTCCTTAATCAACCCTAAAACACCAATTGCTTCATAATATTGCCCCGTTGCCATATAAAACTTGGCAAGCTCTATTTCCTTTTGTACACGCTGACTTTCTTTTGTCTCGAGGGCCACAGCTTTACGCATAACACGTCCAACATGAAAGACATTGTCCTTTGGAATATCATACTTATCTAAGTCCAGCAGGGGCTGTAAAGAAGCTGGGTCACGCGTTCGATCAAAAACATCTACGGACGAGATTACCCCCCCTGATTTTAAAGAGATAACCGTTGCGTGGGCTTCTTTGTCAAGTTCAAGAGTGAGTTTTTCAGAATCCTTTAATAGGTAAACAAGGCCTTGATAGCTTTCAAGAATGTCAAAAAAAGGTGTTTCATAGAGCCTATCAATACCCCGATTACTATCCAATTGGACAGAAAATACATCACTTGTTTTGGGATCTTTAAAGGTGATGAGAGGTTCGTTTTCATCATTAAGAATGCTGAGGCTTTTCTGGTCATTTTTTGGTGTGACAACTAAAGGGTAAAGCGAGGGGGTTTTTTCATTATCCATCTCTCCTGCAACCAAGAACCATTCATCGCCCAAGCGATCAATGATCAAGTCCTTATTTTTCTTTAACTTAAAGCGGAGAATGGTTGCGGTAGAATGAGGGATAACAGAAATATTTCTAAAATGACTTCCAGGAAAAGTACCTGGTAAAAACTTCCCAATAGCATTAAAAACTAAGTAACCAACGTCTCGATAAAAAAACAGAGAAGCTTTTGTCGCTTCCTTCCACTCGAGAGTAATACGGTAGGATTTACGTTTTGTATCTCGTTTTGTTAAAACTGTAATGGCCTTTGGCAGACCTGTGGAGGCCTTTTTTGATGAAAGAGGTGCTGCTTTTTTAGGAGGTATAACCTTATTTTTTGGTACTTTAAAAGAGGGAAGATTGGGCGGTGTAATGACAGCATAAAGGGGTGCGCAGAAAAGACTCCCTAAAAGGACGGCAGTTCTAACTACTGTTTTCTCAACTAACGCCATCATTGGCTCATAAAACCTCACTGTTGAGGTTATTTTAGAATAGTTTCCCTCCAAGTCCAACAAAAAACTAGCGAGGAAGCTGCTCTTTTAAAACTTTCCTTAAAAGGCAACTCCCCCTCAGATTATGCAGCGTCTTTTTTATAAAGCTTATCGAAATTACCCCAAACCCCAGCCGAGCCTTCCCAGGTCCCTTGTGTAGAAGCTTTTGAGTACTCCGTTGCCCGTTGTTCAAAGAAGTTTGCGTGCTCAACCCCATTTAAGATTTCCGTTAGCCAAGGCAACGGATGAGATTGTACTTGCTCATACCCATGGCCGTCATATTTAAAGAAGCCAAATTTTGTCGGCAAACGCAATTGAGTCAAACGCCAATCTGCGATGTAGCGGATGTAGTTTTTAATATCTTGGGCTGTCATGCCTTCAACGTCTCCTAACTCAAAGGCAAGATCAATAAACTTATCTTCAAGATCAACCATGGTTGTAGCGACATCAATAATATCATCTTTAACAGATTGCGTGACCGCCCCTGTTTCTTTTGCCCATTCATGATACAGATTCACAATACCTTCACAATGCAAGCTCTCGTCTCGAACAGACCAAGACACAACCTGCCCCATGCCCTTCATCTTGTTATGACGCGGA
>DOCA01000224.1 GCA_003503995.1 Holosporales bacterium | reverse complement strand
GACAGCCATTCGAGCGGGTGTGAACACCGTTCTTAAATCTACTATTGATGGTCGGAATTTTGGAGAAGTTCTAGCAGAAGAAGCGCGATCTGGTGCTGCGAGCGTAGTCGGGGGAACCCTTGCGAATCAAGCTGGTATTCAGTACAAAGCCCAAGATTCTGATATTAATTATGTCATGCATAAAATCATCCATGGTGTCATTGGTGGTGTATCAGGGCTTGTCAGTGGGGGAAGCGAAGAAGCTTTTGCCTCAGCCATTGGTGCCACCATCGGAGAAATTGTTGGAGAAGGCTATGAAAAAGCCCACCATGGGGGTGTTTATGATCCTGATCATCCCTCCTTTAATGCCAAAGAACGAGAAGACATGGTGAAGAAAGGAACGATGTTCTCTGAACTATCAGCCGCCGTCTTTGCTGGCGTCCTCGGACAAGACCCCAATGCCGCTGCCAGAGCAGCCAGAACCGCTGTCACCGAGAATAGCTTTGCTGTTAAACTATTACTCAAAGCTGGCAAAGAACTTTTTAAAAAAGGGGCAAAAGAAGGAACCAAGAAGACTGTTAAGGAAGCTGCGAAAAAAGAAGTTAAGGAAACGGCAAAGAAAACTGCTCAACAAACGATGAAGAAAGAAGGGCGATCTGGTAAACAGCAACGTTTGAAAGAGATGATGAAGGATGATAAGCTTGGAAAATCTGATAGAGGTTGGTTAAAAAATGACGCTAGACATATTAAAACTGGAAATAAAAAAGCATTGCGTGTTCCAAGAAATGGCCGCAAAGCACCTGGTAGAAAAGCTAAGGATAAGGGTTATGAGTTAGCCCACCCTCATAACGAACCAGCTTCTCAAGGAAATAGTTATGCATCTGCAAAGTTAAAAGGTGCTAGAGATCATAAGGTTGAGACTAGGCTACATCAGCATAGATATAAAAAGGGATAAGAAGATGCACGAAAAGAAAATTGAAAACCTTTTAAAGCTTAACAATGATGAGCGCTTAGATTATTTTTTAAGACATTGTGCTGATTTTGAAGAGATTTGGGGTTTGTCTGTAAGTGAAGATGAATGGGTTGTTTTTAAGGACTTAGATGGTAAGGAAATTTTCCCCGTTTGGCCTGAAGCAGCTCTTGCAGATCGCTGTTGTTTTAAAGAGCATAAGGAAATGGGCGCATCACCACAACTGATCTCATTTGATGACTTTATTGAGAGATGTATACCAGATATGTTGGAAAAAAATATTTTTTTTGGTGTATTTTTTAATCTAAACAAAGAAGCAAACCTATTAGATCCTAGTGCTCTAAAAGAAAAATTGGAAGAAGAGCATGAATCTTTATATGGATAGAAGAAGCTCTCAAGGCTCATAATCTTTTAATAGCCTACATGGGGTCGTTTGCGGGAAAGTGGTAAAAACTGCGATATTGGTTAACGGTTAATATTTCACCACTTTCCCGCAAACGACCCCTTACTTAATCATATGCCTACTTTTAAGTCCAGAGTGTAAAAATCCTAAATACATCTCAGAATAATCTCGCTCTTCTTGTGATATGTTTTTACAAATACTACTTTTAGCATTAAAAAAGCGAAAGCATTCTTCTGTAAACGATCTTATTTCCGTCGTAATAAAATCTATGTCATCTTGTGAAATACCTTTTGTTTTTTTATTAGGTGCATTATGAGCGACTATTTGATTTCTAAAATCTTTTATTTGTTTTAGCTTATGATTTCCGTTAAGCTTCTCATACTTTTTCTTAAGCTCAGATCCAACTTCTTTATCTAGCTTTTGAACAAAATGATGAAAAGAAATACTTTCACTTTGATCAAATAATTTTGTGATTTCTAAGCAGATTTGAGAAAGCAAAGAATTATTAATCAAAATATGGATATTAGCAATATGGCTTTTGCCAAGCTCTGCCCATACATCTTGCCCTATTTGAGAAAAATTCATGCTTTCATAAAGAGTAGCTTGACACTGTATATCCAAAATCTTATTTTCTAAAGCTTTATATATATCACTTACAGTTATTTCATCTTTCTGTATATTCATATCAAAAAACCTCCCATAGGCTTGTGGTAGAACTCTCAAAAATCCTAGTTCTGGTTGATGCTATTTTCATTATGAAGGTTTTCAGCGGCCTTTGCTAAGAAAGCAGAACGGGTTAGATGACACTGACGGGCGCGCCTATCAATTATGGCAAGCATTTCTTCTGTGAAAGTCACATTTACACGAACTGACCGTGATGACGGTGTTTCTACTAAAAATGCAACTGCATCTCTGTATTCCTTTTCAGACATAATCTCATCAAGGGAGCTTGGAGAGGGTAAAGATTCCCCTATCTCTTTCATTACTTCAATATGACCAAGCAGAGCTTCTTTAGCTTCTGACTTAGCTTCTTCTAAAGTAGGAGCCGCTGTTATGCAGCCTGGAAAATCAGGAAAAACAACTCCATAATCTGAATTTGTTTCTTTATATATTAGAGCTATATAATTCATTTCTTTCTCCTTAACTTCAAACCAGATTGTTTTTCTATACTCAATATGGTTCCTAAAGGTAGTTCACGTTTTGGATGCGGTACAGTAACAACACCTTTTTTCGAGGTATGTGTAAAATGGTTATGACTACCACGGGTTCTTTTAAGAACCCAACCATCTTCTTTCAACATTTTTATTATTATTCTGCTATCCATAATTTAATTATACACACTATACACACGTTTTGTCAAGAAGATTTTAATGGTAGTTTGCGGAGAAGTGCAGGGAACTAGGTAAGTATTAATAAAGTCTTTTGTATGACAAAAAAGTTTCCCTTGAAACATTTCCAGTGTTTATTTACCCTCCTACCCCAATAGACTCGTTAGGGGAATTTCAGAGATTTAAGAGTAAAGAAACCGACCCTTTTCTTTACCCCTAAACATTAAATTTGCTCTCATCAAAAGAACCTTTAAATTCCTTCTCCAAATAGTAAGAAAGCCTCTTGAGAACAAGTGGCTTAAGTCCCTGCGCAATCGCTATCAGAAATTCAGAACCCAAGCCCAAAACCTCATCCGGATTTAACACCTCTCTCTTAACAGCAGATTTGGTATGACCAACATTAGATTGAGAATCTTTTTCGTTAGTAGCATCACTTTCTGTGAAGGTCGTTTTATAGCCAAGATATCTTGATACATACTCTCTGTCCTCAACATTGGTAATCCCTAGAAAAAGAAGCAACGAGCTTGATAACATGGTTTTGATATCTTGGGGGTAAACGGTCTGCAAAGCTTCAATGCTTTGTGCCACACCAATCAAAGAAATTTTATAACCAGCACCTGTAAGCAGAATACTATTAACTTCCCGTATTTGGCCAATTGCAGCCATTTCGTCCAAAAGAAACAGAACGTTTTCTTTGGGAGGGTGTTTAAGAGATGTCATTTCTTTCACAAGAAGTGAAATGGCTAGTTTTATGAAGTAGTGTCCATGACTTATAATTTCATCCACAGGAATACAGAAAAATATATCTGCTTTGTTTTCAAAGACGTCTTCCATTTTGAAACTTGTACTGCTTGTCATGTGACGATAAGCTGGGGAATCAAGCCAGTCAAGTGCATCGCGAGCTGAACTAATTTTATATGAAATTTCTTTCTTATCAGTTGAAAGAGCTTTCGCGGCAGCCCTAGAAGCTGCACCTCCTGCAAGCTCTGTATTTTCATATATATTTTGAAAGGCTGTCCATAATTCCTTATAAGGCGTGGAAAGCAGGTCTAAAACTGTGGAAAGGCTTTGTTGTTCTTTAGGCAAAGACGCAACGTGGATAATCAAGCACGTCAAAATTCTCTGTGCTCCTCTTTGCCAGTACTTGTCTTTTTGATCACCTATCTCAGGAGAAAGGTATGCTGAAATACCTTTGATGGTATCAACAACTTTCGGATTATTGAGGTCTATAAAATCAAAAATATTGAGACAAGCTGTTTCTTGACCTGTCAGATCGCAGGTATCAAAAACATGAACTTGTCGAGTACCATTTTTTCGACGTCTTCTTGCGGTAATTGCAAAATTCTCTGCACTCTTGGGGTCAATACAAATAATAGGTCCGTCATAGTCAAGAAGAGTTGGGACTATGAATCCAACGCCCTTACCTGCTCTAGTAGGAGCTATGATAAAACTATGGATGGGCTTATATCTAAAAATCTCACCTACTTTTGAGGTTTTAATTTTTTTAATGAGATTAACATCATCTCCTTTAACCGAAGATAAAATACGCCCAATAGGTAGGCCGTTCTTATCATTCTTAGATATGGCTTCTTGAGCAGAACAAAGCCTAGCACTTCCATAAGGCTCATCCTCAACAAGTTTTTGAGTCCCAAGAGAAAATAAACTATTCTTAAGAGCAACAAAAGTTGCTAAGAGAGAAATAAAGGCAGGGAGTGAATAAACCATCAAAACGTCCCCCAGCCAATAGGCCTAATACTAGGGTCCTTCAAACGGGAGGTCATCTCAAATTCAAATAGGAAATTTTTTCATAGCTTCGGCGTATTCCTTTTGTGCATCTTTGAGGGATAGTTTCGAATAAACCTCAAGGGATTGGCGGCTTTCATGGCCTGAATAAGGTTGTATAAAGGCATCTCCAATACCTTTTCTCTTCAACCACGTGAACAAGAAGTGTCTCAGTTTATGAGGTGAGATCGAGTGCTCAATGCCGGCTGCTTTTGTATAACCTTCCAAAACTTTTCGAATTCCTCGCGTTGTATATGCTCTCTTCCAAGAAGACTCAAAGAGATGTGTTCCTCCTTTTTCCTTCATATTTTGTGCATGCATGGCTAAAACTTCTTTAAATGGTTGTGGAAAGGGAACTATTCTATCCTTTTTTCCTTTTCCCTCATTGATTCTGATTTGACAAAGATCAAAATCAATATCCTCAATTTTAATGTTCACAAGTTCGCTGACGCGTGCTCCTGTATAAATAAGGGTTTTGATAATCAACATATGCTTCATATTTTTAGCTTCCCAAATAGCGTTATAGAAGCGATGGATTTCTTCTTCCGTTGGAACATAAGGAAGTTTCTTTGGCTTCTGTTCCTTTGGTATATTGAGCTCTAGGCGAATATGGCGAAACAAGTCGCTGATGTAATTATAATCAGGATTTTCCTTTTTGATCTCTCTTGCGATCTTTTTTGCTTTTTGCTTAGGCGGCGTTCTGGTAAAGGTCATTTTCATTTTCATTTTCATTTTCCGAGGGTTGGGTTTTTGCTCGTTCTATGTCGAGGCTTTTGTTCATATCCAAAGGGAAGAGCCCATAAGGATTTATGTGAGCGTGGATGAGAGGCGTTAAAGCCCGCCAATCTTCAGGGGTAAATTTATCTTTCCAAGCAGGATCCTTGAGAACTTCTTGGATCATAAGGGTATTGATATAGACCATACATACTTGCAGGAGCTGCAAGGACAGGATGGTGATTTCTTGGTCTACAGTGTTGTTTGTTGATACTTCCCCAAGTTTTCCGAAGAACAAAAAATCAACGACACCGTTAACGCGCTCCACAATATTTAAGGAAGCATTAATTTCAATACGGAGATTTTCATCCGAGAGATAACGACAAAGGAAAATGGTCTTGTTGGCTTTTCCCAACTCCATGAGGGCTTGGTAGGTTGGATGCTTATAATTGTCTTGGCTAAATCGCTTCAAGAGGACATCGGTTTCAGCAGTCCCTTTTTTCAAAGCCGCTGTATATTTGACCATTTCATCATATTGCTCACGGATTAAATCCCAGTTTATGGGGGCATCCAAGATGTCCTTTATGTGAGGATATTTCTTTTTTTCTTCTGGAAAGGCCACATGAAGTTTCTGGACATGAATCCTTTTAATGCGAGGAAGAAGATCAACTTTCAAAAGTTCAGAGAACGCAAAACCCAGAGTGCTTTGACCATGGGTATCGGTGTATGTTTTAGTCATATTCATTTTTGTAGAATGACGCAATACGCCCTCTAGCATAGAAGCTACCTCTGACGAGGTGCAGTTTTTTAACTGGGAATAAATACACAGAGAGTTTGTGTCTACATGCCAATAAACCATGACCCCATAGTCTTTGTATCTTGGATGCCAACTCGACATGATATTGCCCATCCACGAACCGAGCTGCTTTGAGTCACAGGCACACCCTGTGCTAGCCACACCCCATATTTTTGGATCTCTGATGTCTATGGTCGCATTGATAATATCAACAAGGGCATTTCGGAGGTTTTCAGCGTTAATGAAACGGCGCTTTATATAGCACAGGTCTGAATAGTTTTCGTCACCATTGCTTGCACTCATGCGCTTCAGGCCCGTATTGTTTCCAAGGGCACACAGACATAACAGAAGTCTCTTGCTAAGAGTTTCATTGGTCAGTTTTTGGTTGGCTGCAATAGTTTTAAAATGCTGCGTAAAGGTGGTCCTGTCGTTGGTTTCCTTAAGGAGATCTAGCAAATTCACAATGGGCCACCGTTTGTGAATCTCATTTTTCAGTAAAACAAGATTTGTTGGTTCTTCCTGCGGTACCGATGGGGAAACTTTTATATGGCTCTTATTTTTTCGTTTAAGAATTTTAATCTTCGTGTTGAAAGGGAGAGTGTCATTAAGGTTTTGTAGCTTTTGAGCCATCTTTTCTTGGAGAGGTTTTATAAAGTCATCAGGATTTAAAGGTAACCCTAACTCTTTGAAGTAGGCTTCTTTTTTCTCATAAAAATCAGCCGGCACATCTGAATCTGGATCACGGTAACGATACGCTCCCTCAACCCAAACATCCTTAAATGTAAGCTTCGAGCTCAAAACCTCAAAAATAGCCATTTCATAATTAAAGCGGTTGATGAGGGGGGCTCCACCCTCATTTTCTATTAACACAAGGTCACTCCAAGAATCAGATATAAGTCCGTCTACGGGAATATCCTCAGAGGGTGGAAAGTATTGATCAGTGCTATCTTTGTATTTCTTAATGAGGGAAAGGGACTTCAAAATTGGCGTCTGGGCAGGATTCTGGGATTTAATATCCAACATATCTAAAATAGAAAATAGAACTGACCGCGCAGAGTGGGCGTAGGAAGCATACATATTTTTGTTAACATTATAAGTGTACCAGCTTCCCTTGTGTTTCAGTTCTTTGACTAACTTATTGAGGGTAGAGGCGCTTACCTTTGGGTAAATGACCTCTTCAATTTTACCCTCTGGTGACTCCAAAGAAAGCTCAGCCAAGGAATACAAAATATCAAACTTTCCCTCAACACGCTTAACGCTCTTGAGGATAGAGTCTTTCAAGGACGTTTCCGAATTTGTCCTTACCCGGTGAATCATTTTCTTAAATTGGTCAACCAGGGTATCTGTTATTTGTTGTGAGCGATGATGACAAAAAGCAGAAAGTGTAGCGAGCCGAGCCGTGTCTGAATGAGCTTTGATGTCGCTTGGAAACTCTCCTCCAATTCTTGAAAAATACTTTTTAATAAGCTTGCTAGAAAATCCTTGGAATAAATCTTTGGGCAGTTCAAGCTCTTCTAAGCGATGCAATTTTTTAATTTCAAAATCAATGTTCTTCTTACGAGCCCCTTTTGTTTCTTTCTTTATATGACGCAATTCAAAAGTTGTGGCTGTTTGCTTAATTGGTAAATCGTTTGAAGACTCAACAAGCTTATCAAGGGATGCTTTAGAATGCTGTGATAATGAGTTTGAAATAAAATTGAAAAAGTTACTTTCAAAATTGTGGTAAGCTGATCTAACTCGTGTCTCCATCACATCAGATTTATAAGGCTCAAGCTTTTGATATTTTAAATAAAATCCTGCTTCAACTCTACATTGAGCAAGGGTTAACCCATCATCAGAAATTCTTTGAATCAGATGATCCGTTAGCCTCTCTACATCCGATAGTTTTGCTTTTCTATAACCTAAAAATCTGCGAATCTTTTGACGGAATCGTTTGGATGTACTCCCTTCCCAATCAAAGCTCTCGCAGTCTTCAATGTCGCAATCTAGTTGCACAGAAAGGGATGTTAAAAGATCCAAGGGAATAAGGTCTGAATTTAAAAGTGGCCGGCCCTCGCGCTCGTAGAATTTCAATAAAAGTGCAAGGGGTAATTTGTGTTTTAAATATCCTCTGTTGTGATTTGAAACTTCTTGGATAAAACAAAGCATATTCTCACTTAATAAAAGAGATCTCTGAGGATTTTGATCAACCCTTTTTACGTCTAAGGGTGGGTTTTTTATATCCAAGCTTCACCCATCAAACAAAACATCAAAACGCTTCTTAGGATCATTAAAAACAACACTCTTTGGATCAAAGCTCTCTGCATTAAAATCATTGCCAAGCCATTCTAAACGGTCAGCATATTCTTCATGTTTAGGATCGGATAAAATACCTAAGAGATCTTCATAGCCCCAAATTCCACCACAATCCTCAGGAGGGCAAGCACGTTTTCCTTTGATGCACCGAGGGTATGTTTGCTCTTTCTCAGAGGGAAAGATTTTTTCAAGGGTAACAAGATGCTCCCAATTATCACCAAAATCATAAACATATTCTGCTTGTGGGTTCTTTAATGAAAAATAAGAAGAAATTTTAGTATCCCAAGATGCTGAAATATCAACATCGCTCCAACCTGCATCATCAGGAATAGCAATATATTTCTTACCCAAAGTCGTTGGATGATTCATATGAAAGTGATGTAAATGACAATCTAACCAGCCCATACTGTCTTGGATGGCAATATGTAGATCCCAAAAGCTATAATGTTCTGGAACTTGAATCTGGCGCCAGATTGGCGGGTTACTTCTTTGTAACAAAATTTTGAATTGATAAATATTTTGGCCCATCGAACTTGCTCCTTTTTTTGTTCTCACAACACCTGATGTAGGCACTTATAAAGCACTTTTACGCCCCTTATTCATCTTAATCAACTTATTTTTTAATAAAATTGAACGTGAAATTAAACAAAAATTAAAAACGGAACTTTATATATCGGAGTTTTTGATAAAAAATAGGGAAAAAAGGTAAGAAGAATTTTAAAAAATTGAGAAAATACAGGGTTTGAATTTGAGATGACCTCCCGTTTGACGGACCCTAGTATTAGGCCTTATAGAATGGGCTATAATGCTTAAGTAAAAACATCTTGAAAGTGCAAGTGGATCATGAATGAAATAGAAAGACCAATGCTCTCAACGCTGTTTTTTAGACTTAGATTTGCGTACTTTCATTTATTGCCCGATAATATACAGATCGCGTAATATCAATCATTTTACACATTTCTGTGACTGAGTAATCATCAGACTTCTTTAAAGAGAGTAGCATTTTAAATTTTGAATCTGTCATCGATTTAGGCCTTCCCCCTCTTCTCCCTTTTTTATGTGCTGCATCAAGTCCGGCTTTAACGCGTTCCCTGATCAGCTCACGCTCCATTTCAGAAAAGGCAGCACACATACTAAAAAGGACCATGCCCAATGGAGTTGTTGTATCAATATTGTTTTCTAACGAAACAAATTCAACCCCGTCATCCTTGAATTGATTTATTAGCTCTATGAGCTTTGACATACGCCTACCAAGACGGTCTAGGCGAACAACATATACAATATCGCCTTTACGTAGCTTATCTAATAATTTTGCTAGCTCTACTCTACTATCTTTTGCGCCCGATGCTTTTTCTGTAAAGATTTCCTCGCAACCTGCATCTTTTAGCTTCTGAATTTGAATCTCAAGACTTTGTTCATTTTTTGAGACGCGGGCATATCCAAACTTCATATTTTTACCTTTTCTATAAATTGCCATGAAATTAGTCCCAAAAATAATAAATTATCGTGTTTTGGTACTTTTTCAATTGGCACTAGTTTTGGGATATACTTTATGGGCTTTAAAGTAAGAATGCAATCAATTTATGGATATGTTCCAAAAACAAGTGTTTCTGGGACTAAGCCAACAGCTTAAAATTCCATCCCCGTATCGCGTTCAATTTCTTTTGATTTCTCTTTTATAGATTTTGAAGAAGTGGAAGGCTCATTTTTTTGAACAGGCGATGACATATCATATCCCTGCGATGCTAAAATCTCATTGATTGAAGGCTCTTTCTTTACCTTGGGAGATGCTCTTTCTTCCATGATTTTCAGTTGGTTTTCCCATATTTCTTCAATAGGTGTTTTCTTTTGAGGCGTTACTTCCCCCCTAGAAAGGGTTATATCGGAACTTTCTTTCTCTACGGTATTCTCAATAACTTGTTCAGGTTTATCTTTGGAGGCTGATTTTTCCTCCATGATTCTAAATTGCTCTTGCCAAATTTCCTCAATAGATTGTTTCTTAGAGATGACGCTTTCCCCTGCTATCTCCCTAGAAACAGCCTCCTTGTCCACTTTCTCCATAGACTTCTCTTGGTCTTGAGAGAGACTTGTTGTTGGTTTAGGCTCAAGGCTATGAGCTGATTTTTTATTTGAAGAGATATCTTGGGTTTTTTCATCATTTTTCTCTTTTTGGTTTTCCCTGTGAGATAGCTGAGGGGCTATCTTCACAGGTACTTGCTCGGATATACGAGCCACTATTGACTCTACACCTTTTGTTTTTAACAGATCGTTAAAATCTACTTTCTCAGGGGTTAATTCTTCGCCGTCAAGTTAATTTATG
>DOCA01000145.1 GCA_003503995.1 Holosporales bacterium | reverse complement strand
TTCGCGCTCGAGGCGTTCTTGGATAATTTCAAGATGAAGTAATCCAAGAAAGCCACAACGGAAGCCAAGCCCAAGGGCGGCAGAGCTTTCAGCTTCGAAGGTGAAGCTGGCATCATTAAGGCGGAGTTTGCCGAGGCTATCGCGCAGGTCATCAAAATCTGCCGCATCCGTTGGGAAAAGGCCGCAGAAAACAACGGGAATGCTGGGTTTAAAGCCTTTTAAGGGTGTTTCAGCTTTGTGCTTTTCTTCTGTGATTGTGTCACCCACATTACAGTCGGCAACATGTTTAATCCCAGCAGTAATAAAGCCAATTTCACCAGGGCCGATAGCATCCACTGCAATGCGTTCTGGTTTGAAATAACCCACTTGATCTACTTGATATTTGGCACCTGCCGCCATCATTTCAATTCTTTGCCCTTTTTTCAATAAGCCATCAAAGACGCGGACCAAAATCATAACGCCTAGATAAGGATCGTACCAACTGTCCACCAAGAGGGCTTTGAGAGGCGCATCAGGATCACCTTGAGGGGCGGGTAAGTCGGTTACAATGCGCTCAAGCACTTCTTGGATACCCACACCAGTTTTAGCAGACGTTAGGATCGCGTCGCTGGCATCAATGCCAATGACATCTTCGATTTGGGCTCGAATGCGGTCGGGTTCAGCAGCGGGTAAATCGATTTTGTTAAGCACAGGAATGAGTTCATGATCATTTTCCATGGCTTTGTAGACATTAGCTAGGGTCTGAGCTTCAACGCCTTGGCTTGCATCCACAACAAGCAGAGAGCCCTCGCAAGCTGCAAGGGAGCGACTTACTTCATAAGCAAAGTCAACGTGGCCAGGGGTATCCATCAAGTTTAATTGATAAGTGTCACCATCTTTGGCTTTGAAGGTCAAACGTACGGTTTGAGATTTAATGGTAATCCCGCGCTCGCGCTCAATATCCATGGAATCAAGCAGTTGTTCTTTCATGGCGCGGTCTTCAACGGCGCCACAGTATTGGATAAGACGGTCAGCTAAGGTTGATTTCCCATGGTCAATATGGGCTACAATGGAAAAGTTTCTAATATGATCTAAGGATTTTTGATCACTCATGCTCGAAGTTCTCCACCAGTTTCACTGCCAACAGCAATGATAATTTGGTCCATAATTTTATTAATTTCATTATCAGTTAGGGTCTTTTCAAAGGGCTCAAAGGTCACCGTTAGAGCAATGGATTTTTTGCCTTCAGGAATGCCTTTGCCTTCATAAACATCAAAGATGTTTGCTTCTGTAATAAGCTTTTTATCCACTTTTTTAGCGGCTTGCAGAAGATTTTCTGCTGCAACATCTTTGTCCAGTAAAAAGGCAAAATCTCGATGGATAGGCTGTAGAGCGGAGAGTTTAAGGAGCTTCTTTTTATGAGTTTCTTTGGTGATGGGCAAGCGATCTAAATAGAGCTCAAACCCCACAACGGTTCCTTCTACATCAACGTCTTCAAGAACTTGGGGGTGAAGCTCACCAAAGACACCAAGGATATTTTTAGGGCCTTGATAAACGGTCCCCGAGCGCCCTGGGTGAAAGAAGGAGGGGGCTTTAGGCTTGATCTGGAGTTTATCCGTATTAATGCCACAGGACTCTAGGGTCGAGAAAAGATCTGCTTTTGCATCATAAAGGTCAACAAAGCGTTCTTTATTCAACCAATGACGCGGAGCGTGGGAGTCTGTCCGCACGCCAGCAATACGCATTTCTTGCTTTTGAGGATAGGAGGAGTGATAAGCGGCACCGACTTCAAAAAGAGCTGTGTTGGAGAGGGCTCTGTCTTTGTTGCGCCCAGCGCCTGATACAAGGTTGGCCAATAGGGAAGGACGCATAATTTCATGTTCTTTACTTAACGGATTAGAGAGTCTTAAAGCCTCTTCTGCACCGCCAAATAGATCAGCTTTCTTCTGATCTAAAAAGGACCATGTATTGCATTCACACAACCCCCGTGAAGCAAGGCTGCGCCGTGCAATATTGCGACGTTTTTGATTTTGCAAAGAACCCAGTTTACTCTCGAAAAAGTCATCGAGAGTTGAATGGGGGAGGTTGCTTTCTTTAATGTGGTCATAGCCAATCACGCGACAGACTTCTTCAACAAGGGAGGCTTCGCAATCCATATCAAAACGCCAAGAGGGAATGCTGACCATAAAGCCTCCGCCTTCTTCTGTGACGTGAAAACCAAGAGCTGTTAAAATCGCTTCGATTTTTCCAGGGGACGTCGTAATACCCCCTACAGTTTTAACGCGCTTTGGATCAAAGAAAATGTGGGTGTTAGCCTCGGGGACTTGGCCTGTGATCACGGTTTCTGTGGCACTTCCACCACAAATATCTTGGATCATTTGAGTCGCGATATCAAGGGTTCCTGAGATAATGGCAGGATCAACGCCGCGCTCGAATCGAAAGCGAGAATCACTGTGGACCCCCAATTTGCGGCCTGTAAAAGCCGTTATAATAGGGTCAAAGAGAGCAGATTCTAGAAAGACATCTGTTGTTGAGTCATCACAGCCTGTTGTTTCACCGCCCATAATACCTGCAAGGGAAATAGGTCCACTGTCATCGGTAATGATCGTCATAGAATCTTGGAGAGTGTACTCTTTTTCATCAAGGGCAAGGAGTCTCTCATCGGTTTTTGCAAAGCGTAGAGCGAGGGTGTCACCGGAAAGCTTAGAGGCATCAAATACATGCATCGGACGACAATGGGTTATGGTCATATAGTTGGTAATATCGACTAAGGCCGAAATGGGACGTAGGCCAACGGCTAGTAATTTTCGTTGAAGCCACTCAGGGCTTGGGCCATTTTTCACACCTTTAATAAGGCGTCCTGTAAAAAGAGGGCAGGCATGCTTTTTGTCTTCGGGGAAATCGAATGTAATTTTTATAGGGCAGGGACCTGTTTGAAGCACCGATGGAACGTCGTAAGGTTTTAGCTTGCCAATACCTGTTGCTGCAAGATCTCGTGCGATACCGTGAATACCAAGGCAATCTCCACGGTTGGGAGTAATTTCAAGGTCAAAGACAGGATCGTTCAGGCCAGCATAGAGGGCATAAGAGTCGCCAATAGGTGCGCCTTCATCCAAATCCATAATGCCGTCAGACGATTCTTCGAGGCCAAGTTCTTGGGCAGAGCACATCATACCGCTGCTTTCAACACCGCGTATTGTTGTATTTTTGAGAAGCATACCATTACTTGGAATCCTTGTTCCAGAACGTGCAAGGACGACTTTCATGTTTTCTCGCGCATTACTGGCGCCGCATACAATTTGAAGCGTTTCTGACCCTGTAGAGACCTGACAGACTTTGAGCTTGTTGGCATCTGGATGAGGTTCAGCACTTAGAACATGGGCGATAATAAAGTCTTGTAACTCTTCGGCAGGGTTGACAACGCTATCAACTTCCAAGCCTAAGCTGGTCAGTTTTTCTGCAATTTCATCAACAGTTGCGGTTGTGTCGAGGTGCTCTTTGAGCCAAGAAAAAGTAAATTTCATTATTTTGCTCCTCCCATCAGAGCTTCAAAGGCAGAAAAGCCATAGTGGCGTAGCCAGCGGTTATCAGTATCATAAAAGGACCTTAAGTCTGGAATGCCGTATTTTAGCATCGCCATACGTTCAATACCCAGACCAAAGGCAAAGCCTTGGTATTCTGTAGAGTCTATGCCGCAATTATCGAGGACTTTGGGATGAACCATGCCACAACCTATAACTTCAAGCCAATCTCCTTTTTCGCCTAAAATAAGTTCTCCATCACGCCTCACACAGGCAATGTCAACTTCAGCAGAGGGTTCTGTAAACGGAAAAAAAGACGGGCGGAAACGCAACTCAAGATCGGGTATTTCAAAGAAGGCTCGGCAGAAATCCACAACACAGCGTTTTAGATGTCCCATATGAATATTGCGATCAATAAAAAGACCTTCGATTTGATGAAAAGTCGGGGTGTGGGTTTGATCATAGTCGCTTCGGTAAACACGCCCAGGGGCGACAACACGAATGGGCGGCTTTTTATTCTGCATGGTGCGAATTTGCACAGGAGAGGTTTGGGTCCGCAATAAAAGAGTTTCGCCATCTTCGCCTTTAGGCAAATAAAAGGTGTCTTGTTCTTCTCGAGCAGGATGCTCTGGGGGAATGTTAAGGGCACTGAAGTTGTGAAAGTCATCTTCTATATGAGGTCCTTCAACCACATGAAAACCCATGGAGCTAAAAATTTCTGTAAGCTCATACTGGGCTTGGCTCAAAGGGTGAACAGAGCCTTTCAGTTCGCCTCGAGCAGACAAAGAGACATCAAGGCTTTCTGCTTTTAATTTTTCAGTCATTTCTGCAGCAGCGAGTTTTGCCTTACGTTCTTCAAGCGCTGCTGCAATTTGAGTGCGGATGCCATTAAAAATCACGCCTTTCTCTTGGCGCTCCTTTGGCTCCATTTTGCCTAAGGTCTTCATGAGAAGAGAGATTTCTCCCTGTTTACCAAGGGCATTGAGGCGGATTTCCTCAAGAACAGTAAGGGTTGGGGCGCCTTTAATGGCACTTAAATAAGTTGTTTGAAGGTCATTAATATCTGTCATGGAATCTTGAGTCTTTAATTTTGTGAATAAAACATGTTTGAGCTATAGCAAATTTCGAACAAGAAAACCATATGGCAAATCATTTCTACTTATTCACCTGCTATTAAAAAAAGAAATTCCTCTTTCCTTAGAACTTGAAGGTGGTATAGTGCAGCGGATTTATCTTTAAATCTTATTATAATTTTAAAATAACGGGAGTCTCCTCATGAAAATTAAATCTATCTTTAAATCACTTTCTTTGTTAGCTGTCATGGTCCTTGCTGGCTGTGCTCAACCTGCAAAAATGGAAAAAATGGTCGTTGGTGCAGACGATCTAAAGGACTACACAATTAATACGGCTTTTTCAAATGCTATCAGCGTTGAGCCTGTGTCCGGCGGTCAGGAAACAAACCCCTTATGGATGTCTGATGTTGCCTCAAAGGATTTTGAGCTTGCTTTGGTAGAGTCTTTAAAAGGAATTGGTTCGTTTTCAGCAGATAATTCAGGCTATGCGTTGAATGCAAAGCTATTGTCCGTTAAAAAGCCTTTTATGGGCTTTAATATGACAGTTCACTCTAGGGTTCATTATACGTTAACAGATCTTAAAACGAAGACAGCCCTTTTTGATGAAGATATCGAAGCGTCTTATACCGCAACCGTAGGGGATGCTTTTATGGGTATTAAGCGTTTGCAGCTCGCTAATGAGGGAGCCATTAGAGAAAATATTCGTCGCTTTTTGTTGGCATTAAGTGAATTGAAATTGCAGTAATAATCATCCAAATAAAGTGAGAAAGGAGGGACATATGTCCCTCCTTTTTTTAAGACCTGAAGGGAATTCTTTACAAAAAAGTTTAAGTAAGCTAGAGTGTCAGCATGACTCTTATTCCTGATACAATTTCTTGGCAAATACAACTTTTTTACGTGGCTCATCTTGCCTTTGCTTTCTTGCTGGGTGCTGTGATTGGCTGGGAGCGCGAGCGCGCCGGTAAAGAAGCTGGTATCCGTACCTTTGGATGTATTGCCATGGGCTCTGCAGCTTTTTCAATTTTATCACCTCTTTTAGGGTTTGCAGATAATTCTCGTATTGCAGCTCAAATTGTTCTGGGTATTGGTTTTCTTGGTTCTGGACTTTTTGTTCGGACGGGGGATCGCCCCTCAGGTTTGACCACGGCTGCATCCTTATGGGTTTCAGCGGCCGTTGGAATGTCCGTTGGTTTTTCTTTGTATTTTCTTGCAATGGGATTGGCTTTTATTACAGCTCTTTCCTTGCACCTTCCTTCTGTAAATGCTTGGATGAGGGTTTCAAAGAAAAAGAAACGTCTTCATAAAGCAAAAACAGCTTCTAAAGCGGCTGCTAAAACTCAAAAAAGCTAAAAGAGTCTACGCGCCGTAATTCGATCTTGTCATGACGCACCTAACAGTGCAATATTATAGCTCATTAGTTTTGTGTGTACACGAAGCGCAGCAACAAGGTGTACACACAAAACTAATCAACTATACCTTGAAATTTTATGAAGAGACTGCCTATGATTTTACCAGATAAGACCATCAAAGAACTTGCTCAAAACCCTGATTCTCCAATGATTGAACCTTTTGCAGATCATCAAAGTAATGAGGGGATTATTTCTTATGGGGTGTCTTCCTATGGATACGATGCCAGAGTTGCAGACGAATTCAAAATTTTCACTAATGTTGATAGTGCGGTTATTGATCCAAAGAATTTCTCAGGAGATAGTTTTGTCGAACGTAAAACCGATGTTTGTATCATTCCGCCCAATAGCTTTGCCTTAGCGCGGACCGTTGAGTATTTTAGAATTCCCCGTGATACTCTCGTCATTTGTTTGGGAAAATCTACTTATGCACGGTGTGGTATTATTGTGAATGTGACACCTTTAGAGCCCGAGTGGGAAGGTCATGTCACTTTAGAATTTTCTAATACAACGCCTCTGCCAGCCAAAATTTATGCCAATGAAGGGGCATGCCAATTTCTCTTTTTAAGGGGAGAGGATGCCTGTGATATCTCTTATGCAGATCGCGGTGGAAAGTACCAAGGACAGCGCGGCGTTACATTACCCCGTATTATTCAAGCGCCAAAAGCAGCTGCCTAAGTTAACAAACAATAAAACAAGATCAAGAAAGTTATAGCGTCAATGGATAAAATTCGCATTACCGGTTCCGCCTCACCAAAGCCTTTAAAGGGCAAAATTAAAATTTCCGGCGCTAAAAATGCGACTTTGCCTTTAATGGCAGCGTCATTGTTGACAGACCAACCTATTAAATTTACAAACTGTCCTCGTCTTGCTGATGTGTTTACCCTTGAGGCTTTATTAAATCACCATGGTGTTGAGTCGACTTTTGTGAAAAATACCATGACGTTGACGGCTTCTACTATTAAAGATCATTGTGCACCTTATGACCTTGTTCGCAAAATGCGGGCATCTGTCTTAGTGTTAGGGCCTATTCTTGCCCGAGAAGGCCATGCGAAAGTTTCATTGCCAGGGGGATGCGCCATTGGCACTCGTCCCGTAGATTTGCACCTTATGGGACTTGAGAAAATGGGTGCAATCATCGAAATCGACCAAGGATATATCAAGGCAAAAGCCCCTCAAAATGGTCTTCAGGGAGCTGAAATTGCTTTTCCAACAGTCTCTGTTGGCGCTACTGAAAATATTCTTATGGCAGCAACTTTAGCCAAGGGAACAACAAAGTTGATCAATGCGGCCAGTGAGCCAGAGATCACAGACCTTGCTAATTGCCTTGTTAAGATGGGGGCTAAAATTGAGGGTATTGGGACGAGTACTCTGATTATTGAAGGCGTTAAAAAACTTTCTGGTGCTATTCATCCTATTGTTGCCGACCGTATTGAAACAGGTTCTTATGCTATTGCTGCTGCGATGACAGGTGGTGAATTAGAACTTGTTGGGACAAGTCTTGACCTTTTGCCGACGTTCAAAGAAACTTTGGAGGCTACGGGCACAATGTTTACGCCAACAGAAAATGGTTTCATTGTGAAGGCTCCAGAAGGCTCTATTAAAAGTGTTGATATGAAAACGGCACCTTTTCCAGGCTATCCAACGGACCTCCAAGCTCAATTTATGGCATTGATGACTTTGGCAGAAGGATCATCAAACATTACGGAAACTATTTTTGAAAACCGATTTATGCATGTGCCTGAACTCGCACGCATGGGGGCGGACATTACTCTTTCCGGTAGAACAGCCACTGTTCGAGGCGTAAACCACCTTAAGGGTGCAGAAGTAATGGCAACGGATTTACGAGCGTCTGTTTCACTCATTATGGCGGGGCTTTGTGCTGAAGGCGAAACAAACGTCGGCCGTATTTACCATCTTGACCGCGGCTATGAAGACATAGAGAATAAACTTAAAGCATGTGGCGGTAATATCAGGAGATACAGGGATGGCGATACAGTTAAAAATGATGGGAGCGCAAAAGAATACACAGGATAAAGCTCTTTCTCAAAAACAGGAACTTGTTCAGGCAAGACAGTTATCCGCAACACCCTACGACCCTCTTAAGCTTAAAGCATCAGATCCTGTTGATATTAAAATCATGTCGGCTTTGGTGCAAGACGCTCTTATTCCAGCCTCAAACTTTCATTATGATATCACTGAAAAAACTTTTACGATTCTAGCTAATCGATTTTGCTGGGAAGAATCTCCCGAAATTCTAAATCATCAAAAGATTTATGGTCGCATACTGTGTGGGCTCTATTTTCAAAATGTTGAGAAAGTACAGCAGATCAATTTTGATCGAAAGAAAACGGACCAAGATTATAACCTTCTTGCGATCGAAGCCGATAAAGAAGACGAGATCCAACTCGTTTTTTCAGGGAGCACTCGGATAAAGTTAAAGGTGAGTAGTCTTTGCTGCCATTTAACGGATCTTGAGGATATGTGGTACACAACCACAAAACCTGATCATGAGTCTGATGAGCATGAACGAAAAAGTGCTTAAAAAAAGAGGGGGCTTTATAGCCCCCCCTTTAAATTGGCTTTATTATTTTTCATCTTTGGGTGTTTGTGCCATTAGTCCAACAAAATTAGCACCTTTATTTTTTGCAGTCTTTTCAGAAATATAATGCCCTTTTTTGTTGATGTGATGCGTTGAGGTGACATGTAATCCTGCACTTGCAACAAGAACGTGTAGATTTTCAGGCGTAAATAGCATCGATGTATTTTCTAAAACACGTAGTTTACCTTTACGTTGTGATACTTTTTTAATGTATTCCTTGATTGTTTCATGTAGTGATTTCGGGAGGTTATTCAAAGTTTTTTCATCAATCTTGAAGCCATTAAAAACTTGATGATTGATATAACTAAGGGGATCTTTTGTGTCATCCTCACACACGAATGTTGCACGAGCAAGCACTTTAGGCGTCTCATAGTTTTCATCAAATATAATCAAAAATGTTGAAAACGACGTGCCTTCGGAGGGGTCAATGGGTTTGGTGTATTCAGCGTAACGACTGTTGACAGTCATAGCAAAAATCCCCCCTGGTTTTAGAAGTCCTTTAACAAGCCCAAAGAAATCATCATATTGGCTTGGTTTAAGGAAGTGGAAGATATTGCGGGCAAGAATAATATCAAGGCTATTGGCTCTAATGTGCTCTCCAAGATCAAAACAGTCACCAGTAATAGGTGTAAAGCGATCTCGTAATTCAGGTTTTTGGCTTTCAACATTTGTCCGAAACGTATTCACTTCTTCAGGTACAATATCGTTCATATAAACATGTTCAGCACCAGCTAGCCCCATGAGAAGGGCATTTTCACCGGAGGCACCAGCTATTTCTAAAACACGTTTTCTTCCTGCTTGAGACATTAAGTCATAGAGCATTTCGGGATTACAAGGAAAGGATTGACCGTATTTATGTTGGCCTATAATAGGGCGACGGTCTGATTCAAAAATTAGTTTTAAGGTTTTGAGGCTAACACCGATCTCAGTTTCTGGGACAAGCCTTAAGATGTCAGGTAATGTTATTTGTTTAATTTCATCCTCATCCCCATCCCCATCCCCAAGCACTTCTAAAGGTGATGATAGTTCTGACGAAATAGCAAAATTTTGCCAGAAAAATAAAATTGAAAGGGTGGTTATTAGTGTTTTGTTCATCTTATAGTTCTTTTTATTATTCAATCATTACACTATTTTGTTTTAATTTTTTTGTCTATATAAAAATGACAGTTTTAAAATTATCCAATAATTTTTCTTAAGGTTTTTTTGATGACTTCTGGTTCTGTTTGGTGGTTAAAGGACGTAATAAAGCGGCCTTGGCGATCCATGACATATACTATAGACGAGTGATCCAAGAGATATTCTGTAGATGTGCCATCGGGTTTGGCTTTTTTAGCATAGACGCGATAGGCTTTGACGGCTTTATCGATTTGACCTTGAGAACCTGTAAGAGCCGTAAAAGAGGGGTGGAAGTTTTGT
>DOCA01000073.1 GCA_003503995.1 Holosporales bacterium | reverse complement strand
TTTGAAATTCGATCCACCTGACCATAGGGCATCCCTAGAACACGGCCGCAATCTCGAATAACCGCTTTGGCCTGCAGCTTTCCAAAGGTAATAATTTGCGCCACTTTATCAGCACCATATTCATCACAAACGTGTTGAATGACCTCATCTCGGCGCTCTTGGCAAAAGTCGATATCAAAGTCTGGCATAGAAATACGCTCTGGATTCAAAAAGCGCTCGAAAAGTAAGTTTAGTTCAATGGGATCAACATCAGTAATGGTTAAGGCCCACGCAACAAGGGACCCTGCGCCTGATCCTCGGCCAGGGCCAACGGGAATATTTTGAGATTTAGCCCACTTGATGAATTCCGCAACAATAAGATAATACCCAGAATATCCCATTTTATGGATCACATTAATTTCAAAACTCAGTCGATCAAAATAGAGTTTTTTAATCTCCTCTTTTTTCTCTGCGTCCATATCAGCCTTGAAAACCTGACGTTCCAAACGATACAAAAGCCCTTCTTCTCCTTGAATCTTTAACTCTTCATCTTCTCCTCTTTCTGTTTTAAAGGAGGGAAGAGCTGGCGGAAGGGGCTCAAGAAGGAAATGACAACGCTTCGCAATCTGAACAGTGCTAGCCAAGGCCTCTGGAAGGTCTTTAAAAAGCTCGCACATTTCCTCTTGAGTTTTAAGACGGTGATTAGGCGTCAAACGTGGACGCACTGGATCATAGACATAAGCCCCTGTTGCAATACAACGTAACGCATCATGAGCAACATATTGATCTTCATTAATAAAAAAAGCTTCATTTGTCGCCACAAGAGGTAAGTCATGTTTATAGGCGAGGTCAATGAGGGCTGGCTCTGTTTCTGCTTCTCCAGGGATATCAAAACGATGAATTTCGATATACAAACGTTCCCCATAAAAGCTTTTTAGCTTCTCAAGGTAAGTCTCTGCCGTTTTAGGATCTTTCTTTAAGAGGTATTGCGCCACTCCCCCTTCAAGTCCGCCTGTCAAAACAATAAGGCCCTCATTAAGAGACTCTAGTTGTTCAAAAGTTGTATAGGGGTCGGTATGATCTGGATGCTCCAAGAAGGATCGAGAAAGAATCTTGATAAGGTTTTTATAGCCTTTTTGAGACTTAGCGAGAAGCACCAATTCATGAAAATCAAGGGTGTTTTCCTCCCCCAATTTTAAGTTTTTCTTTTTAAAAGGAGAACGCACCAAAACCTTCGCCCCGATGATGGGTTGAATTCCTTTTTTAACAGCATTCAAACACAAATCCATAGCGCCATAGACATTGTTTGTATCCGTTAAAGCAAGGGCTGGAATTTGATTCTTTTCACAGTGCTCCAACAAAGCAGGCAATTTAATAGCCCCTTCGGCCAAGGAATAAGACGAGTGAATTTTAAGGGGAATGAAGGACAAGTCTGACATTTATAGCGCACCTAATTTTCGTCTCTCATTTATAGCATAGCTCTTCTCTCTTACGAAGGGAGATATTCCAATCTGAATCCAAAAGAAATATTTTCTAACGTTTCCAAGCTTGGAGCATAAGCATACTCCATAAGGCATAGGCCTCTTGATTCTCACCTTTTTGATAGCCGTCCCAAAGGGCTCTCACAGATTGTGGGTCAAGCATTTCTGCATCCTTGAGGCTGCTCTCACTTAAAAGGTCTTCTCCCCAATCCCGCAAGCGCCCTCGAAGCCAGTCATGGATAGGGATGCCAAAACCTGTTTTAGGGCGCTCAAACATTTCTGTTGGCACATGGCGCTGGAGAATTTGGCGCAGAGGCCATTTGGCTTTGCCGTCTCGTATTTTCAAGTCTAAAGGCATAGCTGCGGCAAATTCAACAACACGGTGGTCCAACAAGGGAACCCGTGCTTCAAGACTCACAGCCATACTGGCTCGATCAACTTTTGTTAAAATATCATTGGGTAGGTAGGTTTTCATATCCAGATACTGCATATACGCAATCAAAGACGGGAACTCCTCCCGCTTCAGTAAATGAGCCCAATCAGGGTTCTCGCGATTTTCTAAGCTATATTTCTCGGGAGCATGGGATTGACTCACGAGGGCTTGATAAAGCCCCTCTTCCGTTGGGCGTTGCATTATTTTAGCAAACTTATGAGCCTTTTGTCCTACGTATTTCGGGCGCAAACGCTCTGGCATGCATCTCCCAATGCTATCCCACGTTTCCTCAGACAAAGTCGTTACACCCGCAGCCATAGCTTTTTTCAGCACGGGTGGCATCCAACTAAATTTGTTCCACAATTGCTTGGTATAAAAATAACGATTATACCCCGCAAAGAGCTCATCTCCACCATCGCCAGACAAGGAAACCGTCACATGCTCCCGCGCCATTTTGGAAACAAGATAGGTGGGAATTTGAGAGGAATCAGCAAAGGGCTCATCATACCATTGAGGAATTTCTGGAATCACGTCAGCTGCTTGCTCAACAGGAAGGTACATTTCCGTATGTTCTGTGCCTAAATGATTAGCAATCTCTTTTGCATAATGAGCTTCATTATATTCCGCCTGCTCAAAGCCAATGGAGAACGTTTTGACAGGCCTTGAGGATTGAGATTGCATCAAAGAAACAACCAAAGAGCTATCAATGCCTCCCGACAAAAAAGCTCCCAAAGGCACATCGGCCACCATACGACGTCCAACAGCATCTTTAAGCAGCACCTCAAGTTGATCAAGGCTTTGTTCAGGATCACAATGGATTGGGTCTTGGGTCACATGATCTTCAAGACGCCAATAGGCTTCAATACTCACCTCTCCTCCCTGGGTCAACGTCAAGATATGTCCTGGGTTAAGGTGGTGAATGTCTTGATAAATGCTGCGAGGTGCCGGTACATAACCGTAGCGCAAATAAGATGTTACAATGGACTGGTCAATTTTAGGATTCCAGCGAGGGTGAGGTTTAAAACTCTTTAGCTGTGATCCAAAAAAGAAAGTTCGATCGCTTCCCTGCCCTTGCCACCCCCAATAAAGAGGCTTAATTCCCATACGATCTCGTGCAAGAACTAAAGACTTCTCACGACGATCCCAGAGTGCAAAGGCAAACATCCCAATACATTTTTTAACAGTTTCAGAAACACCCCAAAGGGCACAGCCTTCCAAGAGCACTTCCGTATCAGAGGTACCTTTAAAAGAAACATCGTGCTCTTTTAAAATATCAGCCTTGATATCAAGCCCGTTATATATCTCACCATTATAAATAAGAACATACCGCCCACAAGCCGAAACCATAGGTTGATGACCTGCAGGGGACAAATCCACGATAGCAAGACGACGGTGACCGAGGGCCAATCCGTGTTCTGCATCGACCCACTGACCGCCATCATCGGGGCCGCGTGCTTTGATTTGTTCAGCCATCGTTTTGACAATGAAATCGAGCTCATCATTTGATCGAGAGTTATTATAATTTAAAAATCCAGTAATGCCACACATGGGTAATTTTTCTATGGGTTAAAAGAATCTAATATAGGCCCATACTCTCCTTGACAAACCCCCTTGTCAAGGCGACAATCCCGATAGTTTCATTTTAAGATTAAAAAGGCCATATTGGATGAAGAAAATTTGCGTTGTTGGACTAGGTTATGTTGGGTTGCCCTTGGCTGTAGCTCTTGCAAAACACTATAGTGTTGTGGGGTTTGATATCAATCAAGACCGCATCCAAGAGTTGCAAAAAGGTTATGACCGTACAGCAGAAATCGATGAAAGCACTCTGAAAACAACGGCTCTTCATGTGACAGACAACGCTCAAGAAATTGAAAATCAAGAAATTTATATCGTTACGGTTCCAACACCCATCACCAAAGACAACAAACCTGACTTAACACCATTAGAAAAATCGTGTGAGACTCT
>DOCA01000121.1 GCA_003503995.1 Holosporales bacterium | reverse complement strand
CAGCGCTTATTCAAAAGGTAACAGGGAAGGTACACTTTGGGCATGTGACTCATCTTGAAGGAACGCCCAAGTCTATGTTGGCTAAGATAAAATCCTCTGGCGTTTTAGAAGAAGGCGATGTGTTTGATTTTGAAATTATAAGCCATATTTGCGATGTTGCTGCAGCAGCGGGCCATGTTTCCAATAAGGGGTCAATTGTCATGACACACGATACTTATCGAACTATTATGGCTGTGAGGGACGCTTTATTTTCTTTAAAAGATAAGACTTTAGAGGAAGCTGTTATGACTTATCTTCAGGCACGTGCAACATGGCTTGGTTTTGAATCCGCTGAGAGCTTAGAAGACAAGACCCTTGTGCGACTTGCTTGCATGATGCGTTTGTTTGATCCTGAAGCTAGGAAAATGCTAAAGGTTCAGTGGGCGCAGTTGCCTAAGGAAATGAGGATAGAAACGGCTGACTCTTTTAATCCTTTACGAGAGATTGAAGGATTAACACCGACTTATGTGCCAGCTGTTTTTGTGAATGTTTACACGTCAGTTGAGGAGAAAAACCAGGCGATTTCAAGGATTTTAGGTCAGGTTCTGCCTTTTGTATTAAAGGCTCAACGGGAATTCCGTGCATCTGAATCTTATGATCCAACGATGACCCTAAGCTTTAATAAGGTTGCTGCAGTAGCAAGAGATACCGCAGATTTACCAGCAGAAAAGTCTCCTTACCATATTGATGATCAAGGAAATGTGATTGTTGATTAAAGGGGAGGAGGGGATTTTGATCCAAGGATTAAACCATATAACAATTGCCGTTATAAATCTTGAGGAGAGTTTTGATTTTTATCGAAAAATTCTCGGGTTTCATCCTTTGTGCAAATGGCCAACAGGGGCTTATTTTCTGGTGGGAGAGTTGTGGTTTTGTTTGATCGAGGATAAGGAGCGGCAAAACAACCCAAGTCCTTGTTATACGCACTATGCCTTTTCAATTTCTCAAGAAGATTTTCCGATCCTAAAGAAAAAACTAAGTCACTTCAAAGTGCCTTGCTGGAAAGATAATAAGTCTGAAGGAGATTCTCTTTATTTCCTTGACCCTAATGCACATAAACTTGAGTGTCATGTCGGAAATTGGCGTTCCCGGATGTCCTTTTTTAGGGAAACTCCCAAGGACGGAATGATCTTTTTGATTAGGACAATTATAGATTGGGCTGTAACGCTTACCTTGCTTCAAAAGGCGCAATTAGTACGGCTCGTTGGATTGTGCCAGCCTTTGATATTTGGTTTGCTGGGTTTCCGTCACCAGTTACACGGTTGGCACTTGTTGCTCCCGTTATAAATTATGGCCCAGCAGGCATAAAGGGTGCAGCAAAGGCGTCCTATGGGGGACTTTCTCATTTGTATAAGTGGTTTTGGAGATAGCTATAGTGATTCCAAAAAGGTCCCAGACGTCGTCATTCGCTCCTAAACTATAAGGGATAGTCGTCGATCGCTCTTTCCTAGACTGGAACCTTTTTGGAATGACTATAGGATCGGAAACATAAACAAAAAACCCACCAAAAAGGCGGGTTTTTCTATAGGGCTTAGAATTATTGGAAAGGCATAAAAGCCATCCGAATAAACTAACGCTTAGAGAATTGGAAGCTACGACGGGCTTTTGCCTTACCGTATTTCTTACGCTCCACAACACGACTATCACGTGTCAATTGACCGGCTTTCTTAAGGTCTGCCCGTGTTTCAGGGTCATAATAAGTAAGGGCACGGCTAATACCATGCTTTACAGCGCCAGCTTGTCCAGAAAGCCCACCACCCTTAACCGTACACATGATATCAAACTGATTTTCACGACGTACAATTTGGAAAGGTTGGTTAAGGATCATTTGAAGAACAGGGCGAGCAAAATATTTTGTGTAATCACGACCATTTACGATCATTTTACCAGAACCAGCTTTGATCCAAACACGTGCAGTTGCGTCTTTACGACGACCTGTTGCGTAAGAACGACCAAGAGCGTCAATCTTAGGCTCACGAACTTCAGGAGCAGTCTCTGCAACTTTAGTTGCGGCTTGATCAACAGTTGCTGGCGCAACAGTGCCTTCAACGGCTGACTTTAGATCTTCAAGACCAATTTTTTGTTCAGTCATAATTAATTGCTCCGCTTATTCTTGTCGTTCATAATGGCTACATCAAGAACCTGTGGGTTCTGAGCTGCATGAGGATGCTCTGATCCTGTATAAACGCGCAGATTTGTGAAAACTTGACGACCAAGAGGACCCTTAGGAAGCATACGCTCAACGGCTTTTTTCAAAACGCGCTCAGGGAATTTACCGCTTAAAACTTCACCAGCAGTCGCTGATTTAATTCCGCCAGGATAACCTGTGTGACGATAATAAACCTTATCATCAGTTTTTTTGCCTGTCATACGGACTTTGTCCGCATTAATGACGATAATGTGGTCACCACAGTCAATATGGGGTGTGTATGTTGGCTTATGCTTACCACGAATACGTGTGGCAATAATAGCAGCAAGGCGCCCAAGGACAACGTCCTGTGCGTCAACGACAAACCACTCTTTGTTTACATCTTCTTTACGAAGTGAAAATGTTTTCATTTTTACGTTTCTCACTCAAGTTGAACCAGTACTAAGACTGATACAGTAATTTCCTACTCCGCGTCAACAAAAATTGCAGGGCGAAGGTAAATGAATTTCAATCATTTCTAGAATGGCTGGGGTGGCAGGATTCGAACCTGCGCATGGCGACACCAAAAACCGCTGCCTTACCGCTTGGCTACACCCCAACATGCTATAATCATCTGTATAGCGCTTAAAGGCTATTATAGTAACTTATTTTTGCATTGACCGTTTGTTACTGCGCTCCTANNAATATAGCCGTCGTCGCTTGTGCCTCCGGTCATCACAAATCTAAATCACTATAGTCAGATAAATTTCTGGACTTTTTTCACTGTCTTTCAAATAAGAGAAAGGAGCTGAAGGCCATCCATTAAAAAACCGCTTACCTCGTTTAACGAGTGATATTGATTTCTTATACTCCCAGAACATACTCAGAATTGCAGAGAATTTCAAGGGGTATATTTGTCTAACTTAATTTTTTAAAGGCAAACAGGGAATATCATGGAAGCGCATCTTTTTACAGATCTTCTCGGCGTCCTCTTTTGTAATGTTTACAAGGCGCGCGCGGTAAAGGGGAGTACGGCGATGCTTGGCAGGTGTCACTGTGATTGTACCAGGCAAATTGGGGATCAGCGTTACAAGGAGATCGGCTTTACTTTGAGCCTCAGATTCTTTCGTGAAGGCACCAAATTGTGCGGCCCATGTCTTGTCAGGTGTGTTTTCACCGTTAATATCGTCATAATTTTCGTTTCTAATAATGTTGTCTAAAAGAGCGGCGTCATGGCGAGAGGGGAGTCCAGCAACGATATCTGGTTCATCATCAGGGGTTTCAAGAGCTGCATTCAAGAGCTCTTTTTTATCGTCATGGGTTTCAAGACTAGCCTCAGGCGATACGTCAGGAGAGTCCTCAGAAGCGTTATCGGTTTCTATGATAGGTGTGGAAAATCCTTGAGCCACAAGGGTTTCAAACTGTGTTTTATCAGCCATAAGGCTCTGGGTTTCTTTCTCTGCTTCTGGGGTAGGAATATCAGGGATTAAGCGGTGTGGTTTGTGAGGTGGGACAAAATCTCGGACCCATAGCATATCTTTTTGCGATGAAGAAGCTTTGGGGCGTGTTTTTTTACGGTTTTTATTTAAGGTTAACGCCCGAGGAAAATACTTGTTGATGAGGTTTTCAATGCGTCGATCGCGCCATGCCCCTGTTTTTCCACCCATAACAACGGCAAAGAGGCGGGTGTTTTCACGCTTTGCCGAGGCAACTAAATTAAAGCCTGAGGCATTAATGAAACCTGTTTTAACACCATCAACACCGTGACAGCGCCCCAAGAGTCGTGTGTGAGCACGATATTTTTGCCCTCGGAAGGTAAAATGTTTGTGTTTGAAATAGCGATAATAGTCAGGGAAATGGCGGTGCAAGGCGCGAAACATCGTGGCCATATCCCGTGCCGTCGTGACTTGGCCGCGATTTGGCATACCCGAGGCATTCTTAAAGGTCGTATGACGCATCCCAAGGGCTCGTGCTTTTTTCGTGAGCAGGTTTGCAAATTTCTTTTCGCTTCCGCCTAAATGCTCTGCCACAACAGCAGCGACATCGTTGGCGGATTTGACGGTTAATGCCAGTAAAGCATCTCTGACACTTAAAGTTGTGCCAGGTTTTAACCAAAGCTTTGACGGTTTTTGCTTGGAGGCATGTTTAGAGACCTTCATCTTCGTATTGAGGGTCACTTTTTTGTGCTTAAGGGCTTCGAACAAAAGGTAAAGAGTCATAACTTTGGTAAGGGAAGCTGGATAAGTTCGAGAGTCAACGTTGGTTTTATGGAGAATGGTCCCCGTATAGTCATCGATCACAATAGCGGCATAAACAGGCCCGCGCCTTTTTTTCTTTGCACAATGGCCAACGTTTGGCTGTGCAATCGTCGCCACAAAGAAAATCAAAAAAAGGCTTCTGAAAAAGGGAGTCATGCGCTCTATTCTATTACGATTTTAAGAACCTTCTGTAGAATGCTCTTTTGTGCTCTTTTAGTGTACACAATTCGACTTAAAAGATAAATATTCTTTAGGATAGAAAGGGATAAAAAAATCTTTTGCGTTAATTAATGGTGTTTAATTTAAATTTTAGAAAAAGAATATAAAAAATCGTTGGAGGAAATCGAGCATCTCTGACGAGATAAGTTTTAAAGAGCCTTTTTTTGCTACGCCGCCCTGCGGGTCAGAAACTTCTTAAGCTACGGTGGGCTTACTTTCTGGCCTCTTTAGTCTTCTAAGGCTTTTGTTTCTGGTTTCATTAGGACTAATGTCTCGTTAAAAAAAGGGTGGAGCGCGCTCCGAGTGCTTTGATTAAAAAAGGGTGGGTGTTTTTAAAAAAGATCTTCCTGCAGGAAAGTTTAAACAAGTCTTTTAAAAACCAATTTCAATCGCGGCTATCAAGATCACAAAGACTATACGGCTTGCGGTTCGCTATAGCACAGTGCGCTGACACTTCTATGATCTTGATAGAGTCATTCCAAAAAAAATCCCAGACGTCGTCATTCGCTCCTAAACTATGAAGTATAGTCGTCGGTCGCTCTTTCCTAGACTGGAATCTTTTTGAAAAGACTATAGAGCCATACTTTCATATTGATTTGTCCAAGTCAAATATTTGGCCTTTTTCTATAGAAACCATAAAAAAAAGCGGCCGTTGAGGCCGCTTTTTTGGTTAAAAGAG
>DOCA01000220.1:2584-3713 GCA_003503995.1 Holosporales bacterium | reverse complement strand
CCCTTTGACTTTGCCAAAATCTTTGGTTGTTCCACCCTCAACCATATAAGTTGCAAGCGTCCACGGACTTCCAGAAAAACCAATTAACGGCACACGACCATTTAATTCTCTTCGGATAGTACGGACTGCATTCATCACATATTGCAATTCGTTTTCAGGATCAGGATCAGGAAGTTGTTGAATATCTGCCAGACTTTTCAAAGGACGCTCAAATTTTGGCCCTTCGCCTTCGGCAAAATAAAGACCTAGGCCCATTGCATCTGGAATAGTTAAAATATCAGAGAAAAGTATCGCAGCATCAAGGTCATAGCGCTCCAAAGGCTGAAGCGTAACTTCACATGCCAAATCAGCGTTTTCACATAGATCCATGAAACTCCCGGCTTTCGCACGAGTCGCTTTATACTCAGGCAAATATCGACCTGCTTGTCGCATAATCCATATTGGCGTTGTATCTACAGGTTGCTTGAGTAGAGCTCTTAGAAATCTATCGTTTTTCAATTCTGACATGGAAGGCATTGTCCTGAACTAATAACATCAAAACAGAAAGTCTTAGATGTATTAAATTTAAAAAAGAAGGCGTCATATTGCTAATGACAAATGATGACAGAATTTACTATGACATATCGTTGGTGAACATACGATATGAAACATTAATTTTAACCAGCTAAAGCGCTTTTGATGATACCGCTGATTTTTCCCATATCAGCACGACCTTGCATTTGAGGTTTGAGAATAGCCATAACTTTTCCCATGTCTTTCATGCTTTCTGCGCCAGAACTTGTGATCGCATCGGTAACGAGACTCTGAACTTCATCATCACTCAGTGGCTCAGGCAAATATCGCTGGATAAAACCAAGCTCCATTTCTTCCTGAGCAACCAGATCTTCACGGCCCGCATCTTTGAACTGACTGATGGATTCACGACGTTGCTTACTCAATTTATCAAGTATAGCAAGAACATCTGTATCATTGAGGTCTTCGCGAGTATCGACTTCTTGCTGCTTGATAGCAGCTAAGATAGTACGAACTGTCAATAGCAGGTCTTTCTCTTTGGCACGCATAGCCGTTTTCATATCATCGGAAAGGCGTTGTTTTAAGTCTGACATACTAGTGATCTTTGATTTGCTTG
>DOCA01000220.1:579-2527 GCA_003503995.1 Holosporales bacterium | reverse complement strand
TCGCGCTTTAAATTCTTGATATTACGCTTAACTGCAGCAGCCTTCTCTCTCTTACGGATTGAAGTTGGCTTTTCATAAAATTCGCGGCTACGAACTTCAGCTACAACGCCCGCTTTTTCACAGGTACGTTTGAAACGACGTAATGCAATTTCAAAAGGCTCGTTTTCTCTAACTTTTACACTTGGCATATTGTTGCTCTGTTTTATATTACTAATAAGATAGTAAGTTAAATGAATATAGGTTTTAAAAGAACGGGATATTATACGCCTCGTAACGGCAAATGCAAAATCGAAATTACAATTAATTTCAAAAATCATTAAAATGATATTTTATGCACCACCAATTAAACAAAGTAATTCACCTTTTAACGTAAAAAACTAATAGCCCTGCAATAAATATTGTAGAATAATTAACCAATTACAAAATAAGCCTGTAAACTATGTTTAAAACACGACCCAACTCAATGCTTAAAGTTATCGCTATGCTCACATTAGCGCTACTAGTCTCCAGTTGCTCCATATATAAAATGGAAGTTCAACAGGGAAATGCATTAAACAACGAAACCGTTTCTCAACTGCAAAAAGGCATGAGTAAAGCAGAAGTTGCCTCTTTGCTAGGCAATCCATTACTGCAAGATAACTTTAGAAGCAATCGTTGGGATTATGTTTACTTCAAACGCGACGGCAAAAAGTTAGGAAACAAACAAAATCTGACGTTATTTTTTACTAACGACCAGCTGACTCAAGTTAAAAAATAGTTTTCCAACTATTTTAGAGCCACTCACCCAGATAATAGATAAACTGTCCTTCTGAAGATTTAGAAGGACCAACCACAATAGCAGCAAACTTTTTATCTCCTGAGGAAGCGTTAGCTATTGCCAATTCTTTAGTCTCAAAAATCTCAACGCAATTTGCCGGAAAACGTTTTCTATTTCTTTTAGGTACATAAACAACGGCAAACCTTGGCAAAGAAACCTTTGTTTGCGGATCTGGCGGAACCATGCCTCTCATTTAATTATCAGCCTTTTCTGCTGCTGCTCCACTACCACCTTTTTTAAGCACTTTACCTTCAGCCGCTCGTTTTTTACGAACTTCCTTGGGATCTGCGATTAAAGGACGATAGATCTCAATTCGATCTTTATCCCTAACCTTTTGCTTCATTGTGGTGATTTTTCCGAAAAGCCCTACCTTCATAGTATCTAAATCTAACTCAGGGTATTGCTCTAATACTCCCGACTCAAGAATAACCTGTTGCACTTCTGAGCCTTCCTCGATCCCTAGATTTAATAAGTCTTGCTCATCTGGCAATGCATAAATCACTTCTACATGAATTTTATCAGCCATAAACTACCTTCGCTTGCTTTACAAAAGAATCAACCATTGTATTCGCCACTTGATTGAAGACAGGCCCAACTACTACACCCAGAATCTTACTTGAAAACTCATATTCCAAATCAAGCGAGACTTTACACGCGCCAGGCTTTAATTCAGTGAATTTCCAAAAACCCTGAAGCTTTTTAAAGGGCCCATCTACTAGAATTATTTCTATTTGTTCATTTTCAGTTAGAATATTCTTAGTGGTAAAGGATTTTTTCACTGACCCTTTTGATATAGTTACTGAGCCTACAACAACATTACCCTCACGAGAAATTTCTTCAGAAGCACCACACCATGGCAGAAATTGCTGATACGATGACACATCATCAACCAATTTATACATTTGTTCTGCACTATATGGCACTAATGCGCTTTTATTTACTTGAGACATAGAAAAAAACCACTACAATTCTTAAAGCTGAATTAGATTATATTCTAACAGCGAATATTTAGATTCGTCAGGTTATAATCCCTTTTTACTCAATAAAACAACAGGCTAGTATTTCGATGGCAAAGAAAAACAAAAAGAAAAAAGGTCATGGTGGCCAATCCATAGCGCGTAACAAAGTTGC
>DOCA01000220.1:0-512 GCA_003503995.1 Holosporales bacterium | reverse complement strand
AAAAATGGTGAAGCCTGGATGTCTGGTGCTCAATTTACACCATTGTTGACGGCATCTACGCACATTCACCCAAATGCAACTCGTGTAAGAAAGCTCTTGTTACATGATTATGAAATCGTAAAACTAAAAGCAGAAGTAGATCGCAAAGGTTATTCTATTTTACCGCTATCACTCTACTGGAAAAACAATCGAGTAAAGTTAGAAATTGGCGTTGGTAAAGGTAAAAAGCAACACGATAAGCGTGCAACTGAAAAAGAAAAGGATTGGAATAGAGATAAGCAAAGAGTTTTAAAGGGGAGGTAAAATCAAGAAACTAACTATTGTTAGTTATTTGATTTAGGTCACCCCCCCTACTTTAAGGGTGTTTTTTGCTTCCTTGTTTGAACCTTAAATTTGATGGTTTTAGATTCGCACTAGGCATTTTTATAGCAATGTCTAATTAACTATCCCAAAGGGTTTTACCCGATTCATCTTGAATTTTCTGTAAATACTTCTGATGACTATCCAACTCA
>DOCA01000006.1 GCA_003503995.1 Holosporales bacterium | reverse complement strand
TGTGCTTTCAATGGTACATGCTCTTGCTAGCAAAGGTAGGGCTGAAGGAATACGGCTTATCTTTAGCACACAAAGCCCCTATAAAAAGTACGTGTCGGGCGCTATTAAGAATAACTTTGTGCGGCGTATTAGCTTTGGCGTAAGCGATGAGGTGGAACGTATTATATTGGGCTCAAAAGGAGGGAGAGATTGCCTACGACCGATGCACTTAGACACTGGCGAGTTTTTGCTTAGAAAAATAGCCAGAAGAATAAAATACACAGCGCTAAACTGTGATAATTACAGCTTTAAAAATGCCTGTAAAAATTTAGAAAGAGGAGGTTACTATTACGGCTTAAAAAATTTGGCACATTAAAAAGTTAGATGAGGTTTCACCTTTTATAAAAAGGGGATATAGATACGTGTGTATATATTTGTTTTTTTAAAAAAGAACCCCTAAATCATGGTAACCTTAATAAGACAAATAAAAGTGTTAGAGCACAAACTAGAACAGGCTGAGTTAGACAAGCAGGCTCTTAATGCAAACATTATAGCAATGAAAGCACGCCTGGAAGCTGTAAAGCTTCGCGAGGAGCATGCACGCAAAATGGCACATAATCGTAAAGTCCGTGGGGCTGCCAAAACGAAGTCCTAGTAAGGGTTAGGGAAAAACAACCATTTAAAGCCCCTTAAATCAACGACCGTAATCCTAGATGGGTCCATACTCATCTTTTCACTAAAAAGCCAGCTAAGAGACTAATGGTGCCCTCTATCGTATCTAGCCATGTCGTCTATTTTAGGCCCGATTTCCATAAGGGCTACAAAAGAGCCGCCTATTAGCATCAAAATAACAAGATGATACATGAATGATGCTATTTTTTTAAAAATACCGCTTGATAGTTTTTTCTCTACGCAGTCAGCTGACTGCGCCGCTATCTCGTTAATGATAACAGGGTGGAGCAAAACAGTTTGTGATTCAATCGCTTGTGTTTTTAAATGCCCATACAAAAAACAGGCTATTAAGGTTAATGGAATTTTTTTGTTCATAGTTTTAAAAAATTAGTACTACAAACTTAATAGAGTTTCATTAAAACTCGCACCAAATAATAGGCTCTAAAGGGATTGTAATGTCTGTACGGCTTCAAACAAAGCTAAAAACCCTTTTTGTTCCATTTTTACTTAGCTTAAGCGTTGAAGGTTGTTGAAGGTTGTTGAAGGTTGCTACCTTCAACATTTTTCGCTGTTTCTGGGCTTTAAACGGCGTTTTTTAGCTATGTTGAAGGGTTGAAGGTTGTTTTCTTATATAAATGTTATAGTATGTAGTATATAGTATATACCCTTTGCAAATAGGGTTTTCTTCCTTCAACCTTCAACAAATACCATTTTCAGTGCTTGTGAGCTTTAAACGGCGTTTTTTTGTTGAAGGTTGTTGAAGGTTGTTGAAGGTTGTTGAAGGTTGTTGAAGGTTGTTGAAGGTTGAAGGAAGAAATTAAACCTTAGGATTGTGCTTTTTTCAATATTATTTGCTTTTTTAAAACTATAGTGTTACTATTGTATTATGAACTATATAACGGTGGCGGAATTCGCCAGAGAATTAAAATGTTCAAACCTGACAATTTATAGAGCTATAAATCAGGGATTGATAAAAGACTATAAAAAGCAAAAGATGGGTATTCGTAAAACGAAAATAATTATAAATCCCACCGAATTAAACAGGTTTAAAAAAGCATAAAAAAAGCCCGCATATAGCGGGCACTATTTTATAAAAAGAGGTTGACGCCTCTAATTAACGACAAATATATATGACAAATATAGCCAAAAAAGAGAAAGGAAGCAAAATGGAGGCACTTGAAAAGCACCTTTTGCAAACCTATAAATTTAGGTATAATACTATTGAGAACTCCATAGAGAGGGACAAAAAAGGCAAATGGGATCAAGTGCACGAACCTAATGTGTTCGTTGAGGTTAATAAAAACCACGCACCTACTTCAAAAGATTACCTCGCCACAACCGTTTTATCCCACTATGTCTCCCCCCCTCACAACCCTATAAAGGCATACTTTGAAAGCCTAAAACTTGACAATTACAAGGACAAACTACCTCATAAGGTTAAAGATTTAGACCCGATAGTCCAATTAATTAGATTTATCTTGCTGGAAGACGAAAGCGAAGAGGAGGCTTTGAGATTTTACAAAGCCCTACGCAACTGGTTAGTTGCAAGCATTCGTTGTGCTTTAGAGCCTAAATACGTTAATAAGCACGTACTTACACTACAAGGGGTAAGTGGTATAGGTAAGTCTCCTTTTTGCGAATTTATAACCCCACCAGCTCTTGACAAGTACTTTAAAGACCTAAAGAGTATAGCTGTGACAAACAAAGATAACGTCATCACGCTCACGACTAACTTCCTTATTGTTTTTGAGGAGCTAGATAAATTTTTCAAAAATCCGCAGAACCGCGACCCGTTCAAAGCCTTTGTTAGTACTTCTCGCATTAAAGAAAGGTTGCCCTGGGGGCGCACAGAGGTTTACAGGCAACGCTGTTGTTCATTTTTAGCCACCTGCAACGAAACAACTTTTTTAAATGACCCCACTGGCACCCAGCGGTTCGTAGTCTTTTCTATCAAAAACTTTATTAATAAGAAATACTTTGACTTTAAACCACCTAAAGGACAGTTTACCATTGAAGACTTCCCCGTTGACTCACTTTGGGCATTTGCCTACCAACTTTATAAGTCTGGAAAAAACTACGAATACACAGCGTCAGAGCTGGAATTAAATGAAGAAAAAAATGAAAAATACAAATACAACACGCCCGAATTTGAAACCATCGGCAACTATTTAGCGGTACCAAAACCTGGCGATGAGGTTGAATGGCTAACAACCACTGAAATATGTAAATACATCAACGATAATGAAGGAGTTAATGGCGTGAAATTTAAAAATGTCACACTTGGCAAGGCATTAAGACGTTTAGAATTTAAAAATAGTGCAAAAAGGGTAAATGGAATTGTCAAATGGGGCTATCTAATCAAAAAAGTATAACTCAACTACACCATGAAACCATCAACCCCATTTGATTCACTCCTTTACGACTGGGAATATATCAAGGCAAAAAGCACAGCCAAATACAGCTGTTTTGGCAGGGGCAAAGCCCCCCGAAGCATTGGTGGTGGTTACACTTACAATGACAAACTAGTTGTTTTTTATCACCAAAGCGGCAAGTGGGTAGCTATGGACTGCCGAAGCAACGAAGTTTTTGATTACGCGCAATACTGCCGCAATTTTTTAGGGCAAAACACTTTCGTCCCGCCAAAAGAAGCAACCTACGCCCCGCCGAAATTTGAGGACGATAGTAGTAAAATTGAAAGAGCCAAAGCTAATTTCGCCCGCTGGAAACATGTACCACCCGATAACTATTTAATAAATGAAAGGGGGCTATCAATGTCATCCGTTGAAGGCTTCAGAGAGACCCACGGCAGAGTTTTAAAAGCTAACAGCCATGGTGTTGTGTTTGCGTTGAAAAATACCAAACATGATTTTGTAGGAATGTTCAAAAGGACTTCGGCTGCCTACTTTAAAGGTGAGGCGAAACGCATCACGGGCCAAAAGGGCGTCTTTTCGGCAGGAATAGATACTGCTAATCGCATATTTGTTTGCGAGGGGGCGATAGACTGTTTAAGCATCTATGAGCTTCTGCGACGTGGAAAAATGGAAGCTAATACAGGCTACATCGCTACCTGCGGGGAGATTTCGCAATCGCAAAAAGCTTTTCTCTCCACTACTTTAAAGTCAACGAACGCCACCACATATATATGTGGCGACAACGATTTGGGGGGCAACAAATTCAATTCTATCATGAAAAAGCTTCTGAAGGACAAAAAAGTGCTTTTTAAGCAGCCAAAAGAGGGCTTTAAGGATTTTAATGAGCAATTATTAAAATATTGTTGAAAAACTTTCACTTTGTTTTTGAAACATTTCAAAAACAGTGTATATTTGGAGACATAATTGATTAACTAACTAAATTTAAATATTATGAAAACGAAAATTGAAATAAAAAGCAGGTACAGTGGCTGCGGTTATGCATGGGCGGTTTTTGATGAGAAGAAAAAACAATGCTTTTATGTTAAATTGAACGAGTGCCGAACTGATGACGACCTTAAGGAGTATCAGCTCAAGGCCTGCGAAAAATTAGAGGAGTTAAATATAGGCAAAGTCATTAGTGGCATATTTAGCTGTTACCAGTTTATAGCCTCGGGTCACGGGGTGATAGATTACATACCCTACCATGATAATGCTAAAGAGATTAAAGCTTGAATATGAAAATCCAGCAAATACGCATATCGGATGAGGTTAAAGAGCTTCTAAAGACCTATCAAATCGCTAAGAGCGCGGCTTTAAAAAAAAGGCTAACTATAGTAGACGCGGGAGGGTTTGCCTTAGAAGAATTTTTTAAAAATGAACAAAAAAATAGTTGAGCTTGTGCGCAGCGAAATTTTAGGAGGCCAAAAATTCGTAACTAGCTATGAAATCAGCCGTCATTTTAGTGGCTGGCAGGTTGTTCAAAAAATTGCACTAGAGAAGCCCAGCGATGAAGGGCTCGCGTTTGAGCAGATTAAAAATTTGGGGGTGTTTAAAACACAAAAAGAGGCGAACACGCAGCTGCGCAAAATCAAACAAGGTGCCTGCCCAAACTGCGGAACTATCTTACTTAATTTTGGCAAGAAAGTTGAAAATCATTTTTGTCCATTTTTCACAAAAAAACAAAGCCCTAAGAGTCTCTCAAATCAACGATTAGCTAGCCTGATGGACCCATGGTCGTAATTGATTAAAAAGTGGACAGGAAGCCTGATACGTTTAGTTAATCGGGGTTGTGGGCAAGACAATTTGTATTCTGTCTTGCTTAACATAGATTTTGTACAGCGCCCAAAAAATAATTCCCATAAAAAGAAGTATTATGGGCTCTGTAACGGCATCTATCAACCGCCGAAGCATATAGCTACCACCCTGTTTGGTGCGTTGTACGGTGAGTTTTGGCAACGATTTAATGCGTTCAATACTATACTCTTTCACACTCGGCTGGGAGGCAATACCTACAGCTCTAGCCTGCTCCACCACCACAGCTCGCACACTGGGCTTGTGCCACGCCCAGTAGCCTCCATAGCACAACGACGCTAGCAAGGCGCTGTAAATGAGCGCCCAATATACACCACCCAATTGTCGTGAAAACCAGTCAAACATAACTAACCCTTGTTTTTTCTTTTTTTCTTTATTTTATTTTTTACTTTAACCTCTGAGCCATCTCCAACAACATAAACACGGTGTGTTGTATCTCTTTCGGTAATTGGCACAGACTGCACCAGCTGGGGCGCAGTGCTATGGGGGCTACGCTGTTCTTCAGGCTGCCACTGCCATGTATAATTTGTGTTCAAGCCGAGGCTATCTGTGCTGTCCCTCCTATCCCTCCTATCTGGCTTAATAGCAATGGTCGGTGACTCTTCGCGTTCCATCCGGACACTTCTTTTGTGCTTCATCGGTTTGTAGCTTCTTATAACTATACCGCTATTTGTATCAATCGTTTGATTCTCCAACAGGATCCTTTCACGCTCCATCTCTTCGGGGCTTCTTATGGCTATATTGCTTTCGCTGAGCTCAATCGTTTGATTCTCCAAACTAGAAGAGCGTTTTCGGGGGCTCTCAGGCTCCTTGGTCACAATAGGTTTGATTTTAGGCGCTCCAGCGCTAGATGACTTGCGCTCTTTGCTGATGGAGTTCAACATCTCACTTTCGTCAATGAAACTATGCCCTAAACTGCCCAGACGGCTACGATAGCGTGATATGTTGCTGTCAATAGGTTTGGCTTCATGGTCTAATAGGCTTTGAGCTCTCTCTCTTCTTACGAACTTTTCAAAATCCTCCAAAGAGCCCTGGCTAGGTCTAGATTTACTGTTTAAAGGTAGGTTTCCTTTCCCAAATCTATGTCTTCCTTTAACTCCTGACTTTTTTTTTTAGAAAAAGGAACACCGTCTATATCAACGAAGTCCATCTCACTTTGTGTTTGTCCCTGCCGTCCACTTCCCTTAGCCATAGCATTGCGAGTGGTCATGACTGCAAGCCAAAGCCCCACAGCCGTAAATGCACCTATGGCTATTTTGTGTTTTTGAAAAAAGCTTTTCTTTTTCTTTGTCTTGTAAAAATTCGGCGCCGAAAACATGCTCTTTACTATCTGCCAATTGCTTGTGTTTTCTATACGTTTTTTTCCCACGTGCTTGACAAACTTCTTTACCACCCTATCAACACCATAGTAAGTTATGCCCATCACGGGGATATATATGCCCCAACCGTATCCTCCCCACACAGCAAGCCCATAATATGCGCCGCAGGAAACACTCAGTGGCAATAAAATGATAGCCGCGGCGGCTAGGTATTTAGGCGCTGCTTTTGTAGTCTCCTTCATTTCATCGTAAGCAGGTCTGTTAAAGTATTTAATCAAAAGTGTGGTCAGTAGCATCGCTACAATAGAAGCTGCGCCGCTAGCCATCACTTTACCTCCAGTGCCCCAGCCAGACGGGCATAGCTGCCACATGCCCCAAAAAGCAAAGACTCCTACGGCTCCCACGGCACTGCTGACTACCGCCCCTACCGCGCTTACCGCTATTTGTGCATTTGCAGCTACAAAAGATAACACTTTATCAAAGTGTCGCATAAAAAGACCTGCTGTCAGCAGTGCCGCGCCAGCGCCCAACATATATTTGAACCCGCTGCCTTCGCTTAGGATTATGGAACGGGCTGGCTTGAATTTTTTAAGGCGGGTGTTAAAAATTTCATCGGCATATTTTTCCCCCCTGCCCCACGGCGAATAAGTATGCCATACAGCTTCAGGAGTTGTAATAGCGCTCATGCCAAGACCGGATACTATATCTACAACTTTGCACGGTGCCCAAACAAGCTTTTCGTACCAGGGAGCCCTGTCCCACACCCTATCCCACGCTCTATCATAGTCTAGTTGCTCTTTAACTGTTGTGGTGCCATTAAAAGCACCCCTCATAGCACAAGCTAAGAGTCCCAAATTGGTTAGCTCATCATATTCTTTAATGCTTTTAGCCAAATCTTCTTTATATTTTTTTTCCCAATCCTCATATTCCTCCTCAAAATCTGCTACTACAGCATCCGCCAAAACACCTATGATTTCACCTTTGTGGTCCTCATCAAACTGCAAATCTTCGGGCAATCTCGCCACAAGCTCTACCACATTAACCTCAGTTATGGCCGAAGACACCTCCTTGGCATATTCCCTATAATAACCGCCTAGGTCTTTCATCCTCACCTGCACCTCGTTTGAAATAAGGCTTGGGTTTTTTTTCAGCCAAGAGCGCAAGGTACACTCATTGGATCCAAATTGCTCCTTAAACCAACTAGTTATTTTACTTTTTAAATTTTTGTCGCGGGCGGTTTTTTTCACTTCTTTAATAGACAATTTAGTTTTATGCCCGCTGGTGTTTGTGGGCACCTGGTCGCCCTCCTCGTCGCTATCAACAAGCAGCGATTGATGCTGCCGATACACCTGTTCGGTAGCGTTTAGTGCGCTAAACAAAGTGGTGGAAAAAAGAAATAGTGCGTATAGCTGTTTTTTGTTCATTTTATGAAAAGTTGTTTTTTAGAGTTTAAATATAGTAGGGAATAGTGCTTTAAGAGCACCTCCCCTTGCCTTATCCTCTTCTGCTTTTTTAACGCGCTCTATCAGTTCTGTTTCCTTTTTTTTGGCAGCAGCAGCCAAGCGCTCGTTGCGTACCACATAGGCATAGGTGCTGCCTAAGCCAAGCAGCCCGAAGATGAAACAAAATGTGCCAACAACTATCAACCGCCTTTGCAGGCGTCCTTTTGTGAATGGCACGAAAAATTTGATGCACACTAGCGAAATCATGAATAGTATAAAGCTTATAAGCGCGGGGTAATATGTAAGTATCACGCTGAAGAGTTTCAAGCTAAATGAAGTAATTGCATACAGCACCGAAAGTGCTAAAGCTGCTAAACTTGCCCCTTTGCGCAATCCAAAGCCAATTTGTTTAAACGAATTTATCATAGTTTTTATTAAAAAATTTGCCACCAACTCTTGTTAGTGAATCGCACATGTACATCATATAATAGCCTTGCATTATAGTAGATAAACGTGGTCAGAACGGAGGTCATTGCAAAAAATGGCGCATAAAAATCACTTACCCAGTCTGGGTAAACATTGTGACCAACGAACAAACCTAGCGCTAGCGCCATAGCTCCGTTTTTACCGTACTTTAGTGCCGCAAATGCAAGGGCTAGCAGGCTAGCGCTTATTGCTAAATTACTACCCCTAAACTGCGCAGACTTCCCAGCCTTTTCCCCTTTATGATGTTTTTTTTGTGTCATATTCAAAGTGTAAAAAAGTGTTTTAAAAACCAAACTTACTGCTAAGATATACCACTAAATTATTTTCTCCAAATATTTTTGAAAAAAACCAAAAAAACCGTATATTTATGTATATAAACAAATGCAAGCGATGAGACTACACAGATATATAATAGGTATGATTGTAATTATTTTATTTAAGGCAATCGCGCTAGAGTACACTGCAAAAAAAGTAGTAAAAGTGGGCAATTATTTGGATGATAGAATTATTGATAAAATGAGATGTAAAGATGTGCATTTCAAACACTTAAACGTATTAGGCTTTGTTGTGACTTATAGAGACATTACGTATATATGTATAGGCTTGTTTATAGGCCTGGTATCGCTTGGAATTAAATTAAAAATATGAGTAAATTAAACAAAGAAAACACACCTATAAAGGTGTTAAATGCTACAATGGATGAGATGGAATTAGTCTATAATTTCGGAAGCGAAGCGGTGAATAATTTAGGTATCAAATACACAACTTCACAGATTAGGTTAATCCAAGAGCGAGCGAATTTTATAATGAAAATTAAGGGCTTAAAAAAGAGACTTAAAGCCTTAGAAAGTGGACTTTTGCACGGCTGGAAGTACAGCCTCATGATAACTACAAGTATTACCTTATTGGGGTGGTATTTCGGCGATTTTATTATAGCAAAATTAAAATTGCTTCCTGTTTTGAGCAATGGTGTACTTGGCGCGGTTTTGCTTGCTAATTTATACGCTTTGTTCATTAATATATACCATTGGTCGTGGCTTGTTAGAATGCACGCGTATGTCTTTGGCAAAGAGGTTGGTGAGGAAGAGGAAGAGTACAACATAGTAGAGGAGGAAAGAATAGAAAGGGGGATTCAGGGTTTAATACCAAGCAAAAATACACCTACAAGGTGGGCTAGTGGGTTTGAAGTGGCTCAAATGATAAATTTTGTAGGGGATTTGCGGAAACTAGGCTTAATAATTGCCAAAATGCCTGAGATTAGAAAAAAAAGGACAAAAAGAGGCGTGATGTACTTAGTCGATGATGAGCATAATAATACCAATAGCAACTCGTCACTACACACAAATACGGGTGTTGGCACAGCACCAAAAGAATAAAAACAACTAAACACTACACTTTTATATAAAACACACAACACAACTAAACACCGACATAGCTGTTTAAAGCACCTGAGGGGGAGGGTGTAGTGTTTAGTTCCAAAGGAAAGCAATATGAATGATTACGCTTACAAGCTACTAATAACAAGGCATATATGGGGGTTTGACCATAAAAAGACATACAGCAATCAAACGGAGGCAACACAAAGCTTCTTTAACTCCATATATGGGCTGCGCCCAGACCTTAAACTGCCTTTCCTTCTCGGCGAAAATGAGCAAGGAAAACTGGAATATACAGATTTAAAAAAGCACCACACACTCATTGGTGGGGCTACAGAGGGTGGAAAAACAACCTATATAAAGGGCGGGTTAATCAATCTATTACATTGGTCTAGCCCCGAGTACCTCAAAGTGGGGGTCATAGACTTAAAAAGAGCAGGCTTTAGGGCTTCGGAAAACATTGTTACGTTCGGCGACACGCACGAAAAAGCCACAGAAATAATAAAAAAACTACACGGAATAATGGAAAAAAGAAATTTATTACTCGGAGATTTGGGCTGTGAGAATTCATGCGAAGCTAACGCTATAGCGTACCGTACTCGCAACACAAAGTATATGATGCCTTACATTGTATTCATATTTGATGAGTTTGCCGATTATCTAGAAAAAGAAAGCAAAAACAAAAGAGATGATAG
>DOCA01000135.1 GCA_003503995.1 Holosporales bacterium | reverse complement strand
TTAAGCATTTGTTGACCTGCACAAATTCCTAAAAGAGGGATGTCCCGCTCGAGAGCTTTTTCCACAAATGTAAAATCAAAGGCAGATCGCGCAGGGTTTAAAACGGTTTTTTCATGGTAAAAGTCTTGTCCATATAATTTAGGGTCATGGTCAAAGTCACCGCCACTTATGGCAACACCATCCACAAGATCAAGATAATGGTCAATAAGCTCGGTGGTATGAGGAAGCATGACAGGAAGGCCGCCTGCTTTATACACCGTGTCGCAGTAATGCTCTCGAAGAGCGTACCACGGATATTGAGAGTAAGTGTTCTCTTTGGAAGAGTCCATGCTGATGCCAATGGTTGGCTTTACCATTTCTAGTTCTTTCATAATTTGATGTTCCTCATTATAGAGCTTTGGCAAAAAGACTGCAAATGAGAAATGTGCATAAAAGCAGATAAAGTGCCTTGTCAAAATTGCTATTTCCTGTTTTAAGTGTGAGGGACTTAAACTGTTTTTGATTAAAATTTTGGAGGAAAAATGTCTAAATTTGTAAGGAGCGTATCCGTTCTTGCTTTATCTGTTGCTATGGTTGCAGCGCCAGCTCATGCTGCCCCGACAACAAAAGACAAGCGCGAGCAAAAAACAACTGATATCAAAGGTGATGGCATCCAAGTTATGGGTGACTCAGACATCACAGCAACACCTTCTGACCAATCACAAGGCCCAGGTCTTGAAATTTCAGGTGGAACTTCTTTTAACGCTTATATTTTTAAGCAAAAGCAACGTGAGCAAAATGGCGGTAAAGGTCGTGGTACTCATTTTGGAGCCGATGATTCCCGTATCAACTTTCAAGTTCTTGGTAAAGCCGGACCTGAATTAGATGGTCTTGAATATAGCTTCCTCATTGGTCTAACAGGTAATACCGAAGCAGGTAAGACGTCTGTTGAAGAAAACCGTATTAAGCTAAAAAACCGCTATGGAACTTTAATCGGTGGTGTGCATCGTGGTGTGACAGACTTTATGGCTGTTGGACCTTTCGCTTTTTATGCTGGAACAGGTAACGTCCTTGGAAACTACAAAAGCATCGTGAATGAGACAACTGGTGTTGTTATTCGTGATGACCTTAAGGGAGCGCCTAAGGATCAAACAAAAATTACCTATGTAACACCTCGTTTCTTTGGCATCCAAGCTGGTTACAGTTATGCCCCAGATGGCAACCAAAGTGGTGAAGCAAAACTTGCTTCAAAAGCTTTGGCACCTAAAGATGGTGGCATGAGTCCCGTTGGACAAAACGTTCATGAACTTGGCTTGAACTTCAAAAAAGAGTTTGCCAATAGTTTTGGTATACAATTATCTGCTACGAGTCTTTTTGGAAATTCAAAGGATACAAAAGCTCACTATGGTGCAGGGTACAGTGATATTGCAGCCTATGCTTTGGGCCTCGTTATTAATTATGGTGGTTTTTCCATTGGAGGTGAGTACCTAGATAACGGGCGCAGTCTTGAGTGGAATGGCCTAACGGGTAATGATTCCGGTCGTGTTTTCAACGTTGGTGTGGGTTATTCCTATGATCGTCATGCGGTAAGCTTGGGTTATCTTCACAGCAAGCGTAATCTTGGACGCAACAAAGCAACTGATTTTAACTATGGAACAACAAAGGCAAATGTCGGATCTCTTTCCTATGATTATAAGCTTGCTAAAGGTTTGAAGCTTTATGCCGAGGGTGTGGCCTTTCAATATAAAACTTCCAGCACAGCTCAAGCAACAGCCTGGAAAGAAGCTACAATGGCTTCTAAAGATGCCGTTGGTAATAACAATGGTCACGCTATTATGTTGGGAAGTGCTATTTCTTTCTAAGGCCTTTCTATCATTAGATAATGAAAACAAATTCAATCTCTTAAAAAGCCCCTTTTGGGGCTTTTTTTATGGCAGTTCCCCTAGAATATCAAAGCTCTATAGCCCTATTGTTGCATAAAAATCACAAATATTTTCAATCGCATGCATCAGGTTGTTGCCAATTTATTTAAATGTTACGATAAATTAAAATAATTAGATCTAAGGAGCTCTGAATAAGGATGGTGGGCATTAGCCTCGATGCACGTATACGTAAGAAAGAGAGTATGCAAGCCCTTAAAAGTGCTGCTGAGGAAGCGTTACCTGCTTTTTTAGGCTCAGGCGAGACAAGCCATTTACCAGAAACGCCAAACGTACCGCCTGATACAGATCAGTTGCAAAAATTTAGGGATCAGCTTTTAGATATTGATCGTAAAAAACGTCAACATCTTGAGATCCCACCAGCAAAAGGGAGTGGTTTTTTGAAATTTTCGACTATTTTAATCGTCTTGTTATTTGCTCTTTCTGCTGGTCTTTTCTTTGCAGGGGGGTATCTTTACAGCTATTCTAACCCTCCTCAGGGTAGTTCGATTTCTGCAAGCGGTTTTACAATAGATCAAAAGAAGCCAGACTGGCGCCTTGGAACTGTGATTGAAGGCTCTGAGTCTGTTCAAGAAGGAAGTGTTCCAAATTCTTACCTTGCAAGACGCACCTACTTAGAACGCAATGAAGTTTTAGCTGACCGTATTCATAGTGATGGAAAATACCAAAGTACTTTGAATAAGTCGACGCGCAACGAAGCAAAACGTATCGCTTCAAGAACCACCAGCAAAATTAGATCAGCGGTGCGTAAGATGTTTGGAGGGACAGTTTCAAGGATCTTTAACCCTCTTGCAACAACTGTTGTGCAAGGAACCGTTGGTGGCGCTATTAATCAAACCATACCCGATACTTCAAAAAAGGGTAAGGGTGCTCAGGTAGCAAGTAGTAACAGCGGCGGCGGCGATGCTTTGGGAACAGTCAATAGCGGTCCTGGTCGCAGCAGTGGTTCGGGTCTTTCATCCAAGGGCTCTTCGGCAGGTGGTGGTGGATCATCTGCTAGTGCTTCGTCTCCTGGCCCAGCAAATGCTGCTTCAGCCGCAGCAGCCAGTGATGCGCATGATGGTTTGGCTCCGCCAAAAGAAGAGATGGGGGCTTTATTTGCTCTTGAACTTCAAACGTTCTTCGACAGCACTAACGCCTTCACATTTATGAGAAACCTCCGAGAAAATGGTTATGCCGCCAGTTATATTATCCGCTCTAGGGTTGGAAAAAATATGGTATACAAGGTGCGCGTTGGTAACTTTGCGAATTATTCAGATGCTAGCGAAGCGCGTAAATTAATCGCCCATCCCAGCCGAGTTGTTCTCGCGCTACAAAGTGATGAGCATTTAAAATATTAAAGTGAATAAAGGTTATGATGCAGTATAAAAATAAAAAAAGTTATGCAAGAAAATCAAGGCTTCTTGTGTCTAGTTTTCCACGTTTTTTCTCTCTAGCAATGCTTTTTATGCTCTCTGCATGCTCGCTGTTTAAAGAGTGTCCAACGCCTCCTATTTATTTGCAGGAGGTGAATTTTTCTTTAGATAGTGATGCAAACAAAAAATCTGCCACAGCCATTGATCTTGTGATTGTTTATGATCCTGCTCTTTTGGAGGTTCTTTTAAAGATGGAGGCAAAAGATTATTATGTTGCAACAAAACAGCTGAAACAAGACTATCCAACCTTAGCAGATATTCTCCATTGGGAATTGACGCCGGGGCAGGTCGTCAAAAATTATCCCATTACTTTACGTTCGGATGCGCCTCAAGGTGTTGTGATGTTTGCTGATTATTATGCGCCTGGTCCTCACCGTGTGCGCGTTGGTTCATCAAAAATTATTCATATACATTTCAGGGAGAACGATTTCTGTATTCTTGAGCAGGGTTGTTTTGGAGAGCCTAATCCGCATATGTCTCAAGAAGCTGTCGCTATGAAGAAAAATATTATCTTTAAAGAAATTGAGGGGGCGGACCCCAAAGCGACCATCGCACAAGTAGAAGCTGTGAAATCTGCTCAAGCCCAAAAAGACGGAACGGATCTAGCTAAAGAAGTTGCTAAGCAAGCGGAAAAATTTTCCGCTAAATATTAAAGATGTTTAGGAGATATTAAATGAGTGTATTGCGTCAATTAAAAAAAGCCGTTCAATGGCATGATGGTATGTTGCTGCGCCCTGAGCATTTTCAACAAGCCGATCGTCGCACTGAACAACTTCGGCATTTTCAACTGTCAAAGGTTCTATCTTATTATTGGGGGGTGAGTCATCTGAAAATTGATGATGTCTTGCTTCCTTCTGGAACCCTACGGATTCTTGAATTGGATGCCATTATGCCCGATGGTATGGTTGTTGGTATGAATGCTGAAGATGGGGATCATCTTGAATTAGAATTAAGTGATTACGCGGATCATTTTAAAAAAACGAAAAGCCTTTTGATTTATTTAGCTGTTCCAGAACATCGCTCGGACGCGGCAAGTGTTACTTCGGAATTTCCAAGGTATGAATCTGTAGAATCAGGATTTGTGATTAACCAAAATACAGGTGAAGAAGCGCCACGTTTTGCTTGTTTAAAACCTCACTTAAAGCTTTTTGCAGGTGATGAGCCTTCTGGGCGTTTTGTCTTTTTTCCTTTGATCAAAATCGATCAAGAAAAAGCAAACTATGATGTGGCTGACTTTACGCCACCAGCCTTGCATGTTCCTTTAATATCAAAGCTGGGTAGCCTTTGCACGAATACGGTAAAAAATATTCGAACAAAAGCCTCGTTTTTGAGTGAGCAGATTCGTAATGATAAACGCTCTATTATGGCCCAAGAGTCTCAATTGCATATTAAAACAATGGTGGCTGGGTTGGTTAGTTTTGAAGCTCTTGTTCAAACAGGAAAAACCCATCCTTTTGATTTATATATTGGCTTGAGTAATCTTGCCGGTCATTTAAGTGCTTTGCGTCCTAATGAAATTCCGCCTGCATTTGAGCCCTATGATCACGATGATGCTCTTTCGTCTTTTAGAGAAGTCTTAGATTACATAGCCTATTGTTTGAATGCTCTGCAAGAAGGCTTTACCATTGTACCCTTTGCCAAAGATGATCGTGTCTTTAAGGTTGATCTTGAGCGTTCTTGGATGGCCGATAAACTTATTATTGGTGTCAAGGGATCTGTGCATATGCAAGAAAAAGATCTTATTGAATGGATTACAAGTTCCGTTGTTGCGACAAAAGATTTTGTGGAAGGTGTGCGAGACAAACGTATTCTTGGTGCGCCTCGCTCCCTTATCTCTGGTAGCAAGGAACTGCGCTTAATGCCAAGTCGGGATATGATTTTGCTTGAAGTTGTTTATGATCACTCTTTCATCAACCCCGATGAAGAGTTCCAAATTTTCAACGTTGCTGATACTGCTCTTAAACGCCCAACGGAAGTTGTACTTTATGTACCAAGGCAGACAGAAAAGCAATAATAAAGCAGTTATAAAATAAAAACCAACAGGTTTGGAGTTTTAAAATGAGTTACGCCCTTAAACGACAGTTCGACACAAATACAGGATTTGTGATGCGATTTTTTGAAGAGCATTACCGTCTTGTTTTGAAGCACTTAAAAACTTGCACGGCAGAGCTTTCAACAGTTTCATCCGCAGCTGATGGTATTCCAGGTGACGCAGACAGTGCAGCGGTCGAGCGTCTTCAACTTATTTTAAATGACCTTTATGAAACCCTTGAAAGGCAAGCTTTGATTGCGGCTCAAAAGGGGGGTGAATTTGCCGTTAGTTATTATAAAGAAGCCCAATATATTATGGCTGCTTTGACCGATGAGCTCTTTTTAAATCTACCAGGCTTTACTGGTAAGCAATACTGGTCAGAAAATCTTTTAGAGTCCCGTCTTTATGGCACCCATGAAGCGGGTGATCTCTTTTTTAAAAAACTAGATGATTTTCTTGAAAAGCGAGGTGCTGTCCGCCGTGATATTGCTGAGGTTTATCTCCTTGCGCTAGGTGTTGGATTTAAAGGAAAATTTCGGGGAATGCCTGATCAGCGTCAGTTAGATTATTATCGTCGGGAGCTTTACATTTTTATTAATCATGAAGAGCCTCGACTATATCAAGGAGAAGACCGTCTTTTCCCACAAGCTTATAGTCATACGTTAGTAGAAGGGCAAGCAAAGCGCTTCCAAGATGTTCGTTTTTGGACAGGGGCATTTGCGAGTATTTTCGGCATTCTGCTCTTGGTGTCTTTTGTCATTTGGCAAAATGCAACGGCGGACGTTGAAGGCATGGCTGATGAGATTATTCAAAACAGTGCATTTAAGATATAAAGGTTGATGAACTATGAATGAGTTAGTAAAACAATTTCTTCCAGACTTGACCTGGGCAATCTTCTGGGCATTCTTAATTGGCCTTATTTTATTAATTTTGGCGGGTATTTTGCTGGTTAAAAATATACGCAGTTATTCGCGAGAGAAAGCCGCTCGTGGACGAGGTGCTGTTCCTGGAGAGAAAAAATCCCTAAAGGATTATGCTAGAAAAACAAAAGGCTTTTTCTCACGCTTAAGGGACATATCTTTAAGTATACGCAAAAAGTATGTTGGAGATATGAGAGATGAAACAGCTCAATCTTTTCAACGAGCTATTGAAGTTTTGCAGGGGTATTTTGGACCCAAGGATGCCCAGTATCACCTTCCCTGGTATATGGTTGTTGGTTGTGAAGGGTCTGGTAAATCAACATTCCTTGATGGGGCGCAATTAGAACTACCCATTGGAGATCCTGTTGATGAGATCACTTCTGACCTTTCTCCTGTTAGTTGGAAATTCTTTGACCAAGCCGTTGTTGCTGACATTCGAGGTGATTTAGTCCTTGGAGAAAAAGGGGTAAATTCCGATGAGGGCCAATGGAGTTATATCTTAAATCTCTTTAAGTTTTATCGACCAAAACGCCCCATTGATGGCATTATTCTAACCATACCTGCCGACGAAGTTGCCGGAGAAAGCCAGCTTTCAAAAGATGATCTATCTGCGCGTGGTCGTGCGATTTATGCAAAACTTTGGAAACTTCAAAATACCCTTGGTATGCGCGTTCCCGTTTATGTTGTGGTTACAAAAAGTGACAAGATACCTGGCTTCTCTAGCCTTGTTGCGCAGTTGCCTGAAAACAAGCGTCAAGAAATACTGGGTTGGTCCTCTCCTTATGATATCCATATGGCCTTCACGGAAGAGTGGATTGAAACAATTTTTAAGGGATTGCGCAAAGGTTTTAATCGCTTGCGTGCGTCTATTTTTACAAGGGATTTAATTGATGAACGCCGTATTGGTAATGCTTTGTTGCCCATTGAACTTGCTTCTATGAAAGAAAGTCTTGGACTTTATATCCTGACAATGTTCAAAGAAAGCAGTTACCATGACTCTTTCTTCTTACGGGGTGTTTATTTTACAGGATTGGGTGATAACCAAGATGTTATTAACTTTTTACAACAACAGCAAGCAAGCGGTAGTTCTGAACAAAATTCAAACCCCGAGCTTGGAAAGCTAGTTTTTGTTAGTGACATTTTGTCCCAAAAAGTTTTCCAAGAATATCCTATCTGTGAACCCAACACACGTCTGCTTGTTTCAACAAATAAAGCTTTGAACACGGCTAAAGTTGCAGGAAGTCTCCTAGCGTTCATTTGGTTTGTGGGCTTATTAAATTCCTATCAACGTTTAAAAACAACCAATCAAAACCTATTCCCCTCTTTGAGTTTAATCAATGATTCTATCGTAGGCGCTAATGAACGCGCCAGTGGGGGAAATCGTTCCAAGCTTGAAAAATATCTTAACGCTCAATCTGAAAAGGTGATGGCAGAATTTGTTGAGATCGAAGCGGTGGATTCTTACTCTATTTTCATTCCAGCCTCTTGGTTCTCATTGGTAGATGAAAAAATAGAGCGAAGTTTTACCTCGGCCTATGATAAAATTATTCTTCCTTCTTTATCTGGCGCTTTAAAAATGCGTATTGAGAATGTTGTTGCACGAGATTCAGGTGTACAGCCAGCGGCTCAAAGTAAGAACCCTTTCCCGAATCCGACAAGCTCTCCTTCTTTCGAACGCCTTGAGAAATTTACTCAAGAAATTACAAATCTTGAAAGTAATATCTCCGCTTTTAATCGTTTGAAATCAAGTACTAGTGTGCATGACTTAGGGCGTTTAACAAAGTATCTTTTTAATCGTGCTTTGCCGCAACAATTTTTCTCAAATTCCGACTATTATCGCCAAGCTCTTGGAGAAATTTTTGGAGAAGAAATAGTTTTCGATCAACATAGTCAAGCGGCACAGGAGAAACTACGCCTTCTTTATCGCAATTTCCTCATCGAAGTTTTTGATGTTAAAGAAAACCTACCTGTTTTAATTGATTTGCAAAAAGAACTTGATGCGATCGTCAATTATTCAGCTTATAAGCGGATGGATGAAAAAGACTTGCGTCAGTTGGCAGAAAAGGCCATTTCCTTTGCTGACCTTGCTATTAGTGGTAAAATAGCTTGGCTGTCAAAACAACTCTTTGATCCAGGTAGCCGTTATGACAACGCCATGGACCAAGTTTTTAGTTCTCAACTTTTGGGGCAACGGATCGCATCAGATTTGGGCCGTATCGCAAACCTCGCGTTTTCAAAATACCGTCTTGCCCTTGCTGATATGAAATCCGAACTTGTTGGATCATTTTTCACCGTTGAAAATGGCCAGCTTATTTCAGAACCGTCTTCGGGGGTTATTAACTTTATTGATTCTCTTACCTCCTTCTTAGGAGAGTCTTTTATGGCGCCTGTTGATAATTATGAAATCTTGTTTAAGATTCCACCAGCCAAACTTCTCTTCTGGGATGATGCAACGCTCAACAGAGGGGTGAAAGTTGTTAATAACTACGAAGGTTTTGTAGCTAAACGCCTTGCAAATTATTCACCAGCTCTACAAGACTTCTTCCGCGAAGTTGGTCGAAACAGCGTTCGCAAAAAAGTAGTGAATTATGTTTCTTTGTCTCAGAATTATCATTCGGAACCAACAACCATGACAAGCTTTGGTGCGCGGGAACTCTTGGCAAAACAAGTGAGCAATATTGCCGTAGCAACACCTCTTTTCTCTAAAGTTCTGGGTGTGTTTGACGATGGTAGTTTTGTCATGACAACGGCCAACTTAAGAGAGCTTCTCATTAATCAAAATTATGGTGTGTTGAAAAAGATCGATAACCTTCTTGCCATTGATAATTTGTATAAGTCAAATGAAGAAGAGCTACGCTGGTGGAAAGGGGAGGAGCTTGTTGGCTTTAAACTCTTTAATGTGAGTGATGGTAATGACATGAGTGCTTACCTGACGGCACAACGTTTCAGCGTTACATTCCTTGCGAATGAAATGGCTAAGCCTATCTTGGGAATGTTGGCTCAACCCTTCTTAAGCAATATTCCAATGGACATGCCATTGGTTGTGAAGTGGGCACGTATCCTTTCCGTTCTTGAGGACTATGAAAAGAAAACACCAGGGAATTCTTTGCAAGTCCTAGAACAATTCTTAAGTTCTGATTTGAACTCTATCTCTCTTGCAAATTGTTTAGAGAAGATTGGTGATTTTGATAAGTTTTCAAAAACGGGGGACTATTTCCTTGATGTGCGCAATCATTACTATGAAGCTGTTGAAAAACAATGCGAGGCCGTTGGCTTTAAAGATGCTATCAAAAAATATAATAAAGCAGGGGCTTTCTTTAATGCAAACTTAGCTGGTCGCTTCCCCTTTACTAAAGAAATTGGTGATGGAAAAGGTCCAGAGGCTAATCCTGATGATGTGGCGACATTCTTTAAATTGTTTGATTCAATGACATCGCAACAACTTGAGATGCTTAAACACTCAGCACGTAATGTAGGGGCACGGGTATCTATTGGTAAGTTCATTAAAGATGTCGTGAGCATTCGCCCCGTTATGCTTTCAGCCATTGATTCTGATAATAAAGAGCAGATTTCTAAAGTGAATCTTTTGGCAAGCTTTAGGACGGATCAAGGCCGTGAGCAAGGTGGTGAAAGTATTATTGACTGGAGCATGCGTATTGCAAACTCTGTCACAACCATGCGAAACAATACGCCTATTATTGAATGGCGCGTAGGTATGCCTATCGATATGATGATTAAATGGGCCAAGAATGGAGAAACTGTTCCTTTGGCTGATCCCCGATTGTCAAAACTCAATGTGCTGGGCAATCACGCTGTCTTTAGTTATGATGGTAGGTGGGCATTGGCACGTTTGTTGAGAGAGCATGTTCTACCAGAATCTGCTTTTGATACCGATGGTGTGCCTAGCTCTCAAGTTCTTGAGTTTTCTATACCAACGGCCTTTAACCCGAATTGTTACCGCGGTAAAACAGTTATGCCCTTTGAGCGTAAGAGCCAGCCTGCTCGCTTGTATATGCGCCTTGTTATGGGGACACCTGTGAAAGTTGAGCCTGGAAAAGACGGTGCAGCTCCAGCGGGAGAAGACAAAAACAAAATCTTCCCTGTGCCAAGCTTCCCTTATTATTCCCCACAATATCAAAGACGTTAATGTCCATGAGGTGGGAAAAGAGAAATAGGAGAAAACCATGTTTTTAAAGAAAAAAGAAGAGCAATTTCAGCTCCTAGATAAAAAAAACTTAGCTCTTTTTTTGAGACCGATTTCTAAAAAAGAGCCCAGCGGAAAATCCTTACGTTACGAAAAAGAATACGATAAAATCAGGGATGCAAAAAAGGTTGAAGAAGATTTGCCCCAAGGGGTCTGGACCCACGATCTTAAAGAAGCAGACTGGGATAAAGCTGCCAAACTCTGTGTTGACGCTTTACAAACAAAATCAAAAGACATACAGATTTCCTTATGGCTCACAGAATGTTGGTTTCATGAATATCAGTCCTATGGACTGCGGTATGGCTTATCTTTAACGCAGCGACTTCTTGAGAAATTTTGGGATACCGTCCATCCTTATTCAGCTGATGACCCTGAGTATCGTGTATCGCCATTGTTATGGTTTGATAGGGCTATTACAAAAGCCCTTTCTCAGATAATTATCGCACTCCCCACAGACGAGTCCAAAGATACGTTTACCTTTTGGGACTACCAGAGCAGAGTTTTAAAGACCTCCCCTGCAGAAAAAGAAGCAGCCAATCAAAAAAAATCTTCAGCTCCCAAAGTCTCGACACTTTTTTATGATGCTGTGAAATTAACTCCCACGCAGTTTTATAAAGATCTAACAAATGATCTTAATGAAACTCTTACAGTTATTCGAGACATTGAGGTTTTTGTTGAAAATCACTACAAGGATTATCCAGGAATTTTAATGCGTTGCAGAGGTCGTATTGAACAAATCTTGCATTTTGCAAATGGGATTTATCAAGAACGTCCTCCAGAGATACCTCAAAAAGCTTCCCAGAAATCAAAAAAGAAAGTCGATAATGACAATCTCACCTTAAGCCCTTTAAACAAAAAGAGTTCTTCCATGCTAAAATCTTCCTTTAAAATTAAAGGCGAACTTCAAAGTCGTGAACAAGCCTATGAACTTCTTAGTAAAATTGCAGACTATCTCTCTGAGATCGAACCTCATAGTCCAACACCTTATTTAATTCGTCGAGCGGTAAATTGGGGGAACATGTCCTTAGGTGAACTTCTCATAGAATTGGCACAGCAAACTGGTGATATTAAAAACACCATGCGTTTTCTTGGTATGGATAACATGCATACGGATCAAGGAAATCCGTGATTATATGAGGGCTGTGCTTATCCCCTTAATGTTGGAAAATCGGTCAGTATAGAAAATGTCTCTCTTTTGTTGAAATGTTTTATCCAAAAGAAACAGAGAGAGGAAATGAAAATAAAATAATATATGAAAAAGATGAAAATGAAGTTGTGCAAACTATTTATAGTCTTTCTTGTGATTTCAGGTCCTGTTTTAAGTTCCTCTTCATCTCAAGAAAATTCAACAAAATGTTTAAAGTTATCTTCATCAGAAGCTTTTTCAGACGCTTTAAAACGGAATGCAAAACCTGAGAAAGATGGGTCTCAATTTTATTTTGAGTTTGGCGATAGAGTTTGGCATCTTTCAGCCCCTACTTACAAGCTACTCAAGGACAAAACATATAAGTTTGACTCTCTTAAATTCAAGTATACGGGAAAACACGTGGTTCAAAATGATGATCAAAGACAGCTGAATTGCCTTTACACCATAACCTATCAAACAAAAATGCTTACAGGTTATAAGAAAAGCAAAAAAATTACTTTAGTCACCTTTCTGGATTAAAAATTCTTAGCATGTGAGAGAGATGTTAAGGCAAAGCATGGAAGTATTCTTTTTTATTAATATGATTTATTTTCATATTTATTGTCTAAATGTTCTGGATTTGTTGACTTTTTCAAATATATATGTAAGATTTTATTTATTAAGAATGTGAAGAGAGTCTTCTAGTCGACTGTAATCTTTTCAAAAGGGTCTTGGTCGAGGTGCCAGCGATAAAGCCTCCGCTTAAAGCTGAGGAACGCAGGAACGAAGTCTGAAATTTTTATTGGAACGACTGCAGTGAAGTCTTCTTTTACGTCCTTATTATAGTGATTTAGTTTTGAGTTG
>DOCA01000120.1 GCA_003503995.1 Holosporales bacterium | reverse complement strand
TCGAGCTGCTCCGCTGTAAAGCCCTTCTCAATAAAGTTCTTGATTTCTTCTTGGATGGCTTGCTTCAGAGCCTCGGGGGAGATACCAAGAGAACTTCGGGCTACGATGGTAATGGTTGTATTATCCAATTGATAGGGATCATAATCCAAGGAAAAAGATGTCGCAATTTTAAGCTCTTCAACAAGGCGACGATAAAGAAGACCCGTTGCGGAATTGCTCAGACCATAAATACCAAGATCAAGGGCGCCAGCTGGTATTGGGTTCTCCGGATCATAAGTCGGTGCTGGCATCATCAATACCACGGACGATTGTGCAACACGCGCCGAGGTTTTTGTTATTTCAACCATACTTTCAAGGGCAGGCTCCTTAACCCTTTGGCGGCGTGCTTGCTTGGCAGGAGCGATACCCCCATAATACTTTTCACAAAGCTCTTTTGCTTTCGAGAGTGTAAGGTCACCACTTAAAATAATAAAAGCATTATCTGGCGCATAATAACGGCGATGAAAGGCCTTAACATCCTTAGGCGTATAGGTTTTAATCTCGTGACGCCATCCAATGGGCATAGTTCCATAGGGATGATGACGGAAATAAGCACTATAAAGATCACGGTAAAATTGCATCATGGGATTATTACCAACGCGCATATTTTCTTCTTCAAGAACCACTTGAATTTCAGGGGTGACATCTTCTAAACGCACAGGAAGATCCTGCATCCGAGACGCTTCTAACTTCATAAAATGTTCAAGATTATCCCGAGGAATGATTTCATAATAAGAGGTGACGTCAAAGCTTGTTGTCGCATTGACCTCTCCACCAATTTTGTTCACATCTTCCATGACGCGCTCTGGGGCAGAACCCTTCGGGCCTTTGAACATCATATGCTCTAGGAAATGAGCAAGACCTGATTTACCTTTAGGGTCGTCCGCACTGCCTACACGATAAACAACCATATGGGAGACCACAGGTGTGCGATGATTTTCGATTAAGTAAACAACCAACCCATTGGTGAGGGTAAAAGTTTGGGCATTATAAAGCTTTTCACCATGGCTTAATTGAGGCATGAGAATCCCAAAAAGAACCGCTAGAACAACTGACTTAATCGATTTTCTTATCATCTATCTTTATCCGTTGTGGCGTTTATTTTCAGCAACAGGATCAATTACATCCCCTGACTTTCTCTCGCTCTTATCTTTCCAAAAAGCCAAAGCTTCACCAGGTGCTTTTTCAGAGTCCGTTGAGGATGCTGCGTCTTGAGCAAGCTGAGAGCGAATTGTGGGATCATTTTTTTGAGCTGTCGCTTGAGCCAATAGGTTTTTCTCTGCAGCAGAGTTTGTCGCATTAGCTGCTTGATCTCCTAAAAGCGCATCCTTTGCTTTTTCAGACGGATTAACTTCCGCTGTTGCAGGAGCATTTGGCAGGGGCGGGCGAAGATCATAATTTGGGGGAACAGATAACGGTTGGCGATCAGCTACGGCAAACTCGTTGGATTGAGTCCGCTTAAGGCCAAGAGCCTGACGCGTGGAATCACATCCCGCTGTTGTTAAAGCCAGTCCCATTAAAACGGGCACAACTATTTTACGCATTTTTTTCTCCTTTAAACGATTCAATGACTATGAGAATAACACCAATTGTAATAAATGTATCGGCCAGATTAAAGGCCGGCCATGAAAAGGTATCATAATAAAAATGAAGGAAATCAACCACAGCGCCAAAACGAATGCGGTCCACTAAATTTCCAAGGGCACCTCCAATAATAAACCCGAGTCCTGAGGCAAGCCAATAATTACGTGCTTTTAATAACCATACAAAAAAAACAAGGCTAATTGTCGATGATAAAGCAATCAAGACATAAGTCCCCGTTACGCCATAGGAATTAAACAGACTAAAACTAACTCCTGTGTTCCAAGCTAGGACATAGCTAAAAAAAGAGGTCACAGGAATTACTGTGGGCGGATTCATCAGGTCCGTTAAAACGTACCACTTACTGGCCTGGTCTAAAGCAAAGCTCAAAACAATCAGAATAATGCCCCACAGAATAGGTCTTTTTGCCATGCTTTTTTCCATTCTAACTCGCCTTTTTTAAGGTATTTACAACACTTGCACACCTTGAACAAGCCTCAGGATGTTCTGGTATTTCACCAACTTCTGGTAACACTTTCCAACAACGCTCACACTTAGCATCTTCGGCTTTGCACACAATAACGGTGAGATTTTTATCAGAATAACCTCCTTGTGACGGTGCTTCGTTTTTAATCTCTAATTGAGAAACAATAGTAAGCTCTGCAAAATCAACCGAGGTATCCAATTGGTTTTCAGGATCATAAACAGTCACAACCGCCTGGAGGCTCGACCCAATCACACCGTCTTTTCGAGCAATTTCAAGAGCTGCTGTGATAGTGGAGCGTTGCTCGCGGAGTTTTTCAAAACCGTCAGCCAAAGCTTCATTATCCCATTGAGCCTCAGGAATCGGCATATCAGACAAATGAATAGACTCAGCGCCAGGATCGCGAGACAACCACGCTTCATCAGCCGTAAAAGGCAGGACGGGGGCCAGCCAATGACTTAGGGACTTAAACACATGGTTCATGACCATCAAAGCACTGCGACGTTTTATATCCTCTTGCCCATCACAATAGAGTGCGTCCTTACGAATATCAAAATAAAAGGCCGATAGATCAACACTACAAAACGTGTGGAGCTTACTATAGAAAGTTTGAAAATCTACCTCTTCAAGACTTCGCTCAAACTCTTTTTGAATATCGCTCAGGCGGTGCAAAACCCACTTTTCAAGATCAGGTAGCTGAGAATAATCGACGTCATGCTTTGGGTTATGGGCGCTAAGCGCACCCAAAAGATAGCGCAGGGTATTGCGATAACGACGATAGATATCTTGTTGATGCTTTAAGATCTCAGGGCCAATGCGCAAGTCATCGGTATAATCACATCCCACAACCCAAAGGCGCAAGATTTCAACACCCATCTCCTTAGCAACTTCCATAGGAGACATGGTGTTCCCTAAGGATTTTGACATCTTATGGCCCTTCGCATCCACCGTAAATCCATGGGTTGCAACAGCCTTATAAGGCGCATTTCCACGGGTCCCACAACCCACAAGAAGAGAGGACTGGAACCACCCTCGATGCTGGTCCGACCCTTCAAGATAAAGATCCGCTTGACGTTCTAAATCGGGACGTCCTTCAAGCACAAACCCTTGGGTGGCTCCTGACTCAAACCAGACATCTAAAATGTCTCGGCACGGTGTATAATCATCATTCTTATACTCAGGGCTTAAGAAACGACTATGGTCTTCTTGGAACCACGCATCACATCCCTCTTCTTGAAAAACCTTAAGGATGCGTTCATTGACCCGCGAATCATGCAGAACTTCACCAGTTTGTTTATGGGTATAAAGGGTGATCGGCACTCCCCAAGCCCGTTGACGGGAAAGACACCAATCAGGACGATCTTTAATCATGCCGCGAATACGGTTTTCACCTTGGCTTGGCATCCATTTTGTCTCCGCAATGGCAGACAAAGCTCGTTCTCGCAATCCATCATGCTCCATGCTGATAAACCACTGAGGCGTTGTTCTAAAGATCAGTGGGGCTTTTGAGCGCCAAGAATGAGGATAACTATGGGTAATCACAGACTCGCGCAACAGACTGTTTGTCGAGCGTAAAAGTTCTAAGACAAGGGGATCTGCTTTAAACACATGGGTTCCAGCAAACTGCTTAACACTCTCTGCATAAACAGCATTGTCAGTAATAGTATCCGCAATCTCAAGACCAAACTTTTTTCCAAGTTCAAAGTCATCAGCACCATGACCAGGTGCCGTATGCACAAGACCTGTTCCAGCTTCTGTTGTCACATGGTGACCCGCAATTAAAGGCACGTCAAAATCATAACCTTGCTCAACAAATGGATGAGCACAAATGGTTCCCTCAAGGGCATCCCCCCTAAAGGTCTCAAGAACATCAAATGCCGTAATACCTGCCTCATTACAAAGAGATTTATGAAGATCACTCGCAAACACAAAAACATCTCCAACTGCTGCAAGAGACTCATCACTGACCTCTTTTACCTTAAGAGCTACATACTCGATGTCTTCGCCATAGGCCACGGCTCGGTTTCCTGGAATTGTCCAAGGTGTTGTCGTCCAGATGACACACGATGCCCCTTCAAGTACAGGCAACGACGGTTTTGTGATCTTAAATCGTACATAAATTGCTGGAGACTTCTTATCTTGGTACTCTACTTCCGCATCAGCCAATGCTGTCTTTTCAATGGGAGACCACATAATAGGGCGCACCCCCTTATACACGTAGCCCTTTTCAAGGAACGTAAGAAACTCCTTCGCAATGGAAGCTTCTGACGAAAAATCCATAGTAATATAAGGATTTTTTGTATCGGAACAAACACCCCAACTCTCTAACTCATCGGCCTGAATTTTCTGCCACTTCTTTGCAAACTGACGACACTCATCACGAAACTGATTCAAAGGCACATCTTCTTTGCGCTTTCCAGATTTCCGATAGGATTCTTCGATTTTCCATTCAATAGGAAGACCATGACAATCCCAGCCAGGAACCAACGGTGCGTCATCTCCTTTTAAAGAATGAGAACGCACAACGATGTCTTTCAGAACATAAGTAAAGAAATGCCCCATGTGCAAATGACCATTGGCATAGGCTGGCCCCCAATGGAGAACAAACTTCTTAGCGCCTTCTCGTTTTTTACGTAATTTTTGATAAAGATTGCTGTCTTGCCACTTTTTTACAACCACAGGTTCTTTTTGTGCCAAATTACCGCGCATAGAAAAATCCGTTGAAGGAAGAAAAATAGTGTCTTTATAGTTGCTCATGACCTATGCTTTCAGAATTAATACCTTCTGTTTTTTAGCTCATCCTAGCTAAAAAGCAAAGCTAAAAGCGCCTGCCTCTCCCTTCTTTTAGTTAAAATTAACTTGTATTCGTTATTTTCTAAATACCCCCAATCTGAAGCAAGGTGAAAAAGAATAGAAAAAAATGGGCTTTAAAACGACTTGCTCCTCAAAAAAAACCAATGCCTTAACCTTAAATTAATCATTTCAGAAACAGAATTAAAATGATCAAGGTAAACACATATGTCAAAAATAGAAAAAAATAATATAGATTTATCTTCAAGGCAACCAAATGATATTTCAAACATTTTCACCTACCCCTTGAGCATGCCTTTTTCTAATGGTGTTGAGGGCACATCATTTTACTCGAATAATACTTTGATCCAAATGGATGAAAATCTGGAAGGAACAATACTTCCTGTTTTTTTTCAAGAATCTGACTCGTCTGAAGTTAATTTCACTTTTCAAGAAGAAAATACAGCTATTAATACAGCTATTAGTACTGAACATTTAAAACCTTTTTCCCTTGACGAAATAAGCAGTTTGTTCAGTATTCAAGGTAATCTTGAGGGCCTAGTGGGTTTTCAACATTCTGAGCTTAGCAATGGAGACATTCTTCTAGGTTTTTCTCTAGGTGATCAGGAAATTAATTATCAAGACCTCACAATTAATGCTCTACAATTTACTCTCCCAATACTTGAAATCGATGAGCAACCTGTAGGTCTATCTCTTTATGGTGGGAATGGTAATGATACTCTTTATGGGGGTGATGGCGATGACACTCTTTATGGTGGAAATGGTATAGATACCCTTTATGGAGGTGACGGCGATGACACTCTTGACGGTGGAAATGGTAAAGATACCCTTTATGGGGAGGAAGGCAATGATATTCTAGGTGGCGGGAGTGGTAAAGATACCCTTTACGGAAGTGACGGCGATGACACTCTTGATGGCGGAATCGGTGCTGATCTTCTTGCTGGTGGTGCTGGAAATGATACGTTGCACACCTCTGCCGATGCCACATGGACTGGAGGGTGGTCTGCCTACAACGTAGAAACTGGTCAAAGCATTTCCTTAAACGGAAAAACTGCCTCCTACGATGTTTTTGAAGGAGGAGACGGCTATGACACAATCCAAATGAGTGATGCTGGAGAAGCATTCTTCTTAGATAATTCATTCTCTTCTTTTTATAACGGCAGCTCTCAAGCTCGCCTTTCTGATATTGAAGAAATTAATGCTGGAGGCGGTGATGACATTATTGATTTAACCTCTAACCAATACTCTCTTGGTGATATTACCTTAAAAGGCGGAGAGGGAAATGATACACTATGGTCAAGCGATGGCAATGACAGCCTCTATGGCGACGTTGGCAACGACTCTCTTTATGGTGGGCAAGGAGATGATTCCCTAGATGGAGGCGCTGGCGCTGATCGCCTTGCAGGTGGCTCTGGAAACGATACTTTTATATTTGATGTCAACGACACCTCTATTGATGGCGACTCAGGCTTAGACGTCGTTAAGATTACCAGCAATGACTTTGATTTCTCAACCCTGGATAGCATCTTAGATAACGTTGAAGTCTTAGACCTTGAAAATACCACCCTCACCATTGATAGTACCTTTATCAACAATGTGAATGGTCAAGGATATACGATGCAAGTAGATGGTGATAATACGTCTCAGATAACTTTCGAGGAAACATTTGTTGATAGTGGCACGACAAATATTGATGGGCAGGACTATAATATCTATACCAACAACGACACCACCATCCATGTAGATACCGATATCACCGTTGTCATGCCCTAATCTTTTTCAAAAGCCTCCATGGGATCTTGAGCCAACACCTCTTCAAGTGTTTCAAACACCTCTTCAACGTGATCTCTTTCTAAAATGCCATAAAAATGTGGGAAAAGGTCTCCTTTAGAATTGGGTTCCCATTTAAGGTTCTCCTTCACTTTTTCAAGGGAAATTTTCAGAAAAACAATTCCATCCTGAGATCCAAAATATTTTTCTACAATGCGCGGCAGTTGCCTTGGAAGACTCAGATGCAAATACCCTGTTTCTTGATCAAGGGTATTGCCTGCAAAAGACCCTGAATTTTGGAATGTTTCCCATTCAGCAACTGTACAAATTTTATAAATAAAGAGCGCCGTTAACAACATCTCAGCCCCCTATTTCTTTGCGACACCTACAAGGGCTGGACGCAATAAACGTCCCGCGATGGTATAACCAATTTGCATTTCTTGAATAACCGTTCCAGGCTCTTTATCCTCACTAGGGATTTCAACCATAGCTTGATGAAAATTGGGGTCAAAGGGCTGATCAAGAGCCTCAATTTTTTTAATTCTATGCTTTTCAAGAACTTTTAAGAGTTCTTTCCCCGTAATTTCAACGCCTTCAAGAAGGCCTTTTGCCTCTTTTTGATCAGAAGAGGACAAACTTTCAACAGCGCGGTTTAAATTATCGGCAACGGATAGAAGATCTCGGGCAAAGCTGGTCACAGCATACTGAGCCGTTTCTTCCTTTTCTCGTTGAGAGCGCTTTCTGATATTTTCAACCTCAGCCAACGACCGTAATAATTGATCTTTAGTCTCAGCTAATTGTTCTTCCAAAGAAGGTTCCGCAGCTTCATCGGCACTTTCATCGTCGGCCTTAGCTTGAGCAGCAATCTCCTCAACGGCTGCTAAATTCACCTGATCTTCATCTTGATCCACAAGTTTTTCAGCCTTTTCTTCCTTTAAAACATCATCTGACATCTTTACACCCTTGTTAAATATACTATACAGTCCCTTTATAACCGATAGCCCTTCGTTTTTAAAGAAACTTCTGAAGAACAGAAGGAATTTACCCCACCTTAAGGAAATCATAAAAATGCGCCCATCAAAAAGAGCCTCCGACCAACTCCGTAATATCTCCCTTGAGACCGGTTTTATGAAGCATGCCCACGGGTCTTGCCTTATTCGCATGGGTGGGACGCACGTTATTTGCACAGCAACTATTGAAGATAAAGCACCGCCCTTCTTGCGAAATACAGGAAAAGGCTGGGTCACTGCAGAATATGGTATGCTGCCTTGCTCGACCCACAGCCGCGTTGGACGAGAGGCTGCCAAAGGTAAACAAACAGGCCGCACCCAAGAAATCCAGCGGCTTATTGGTCGCTCTTTAAGAGCTGTGACAGATCTCTCAAAATTTGGAGAACGCCAAATTCGCATAGATTGTGATGTTCTTCAAGCCGATGGCGGCACAAGAACAGCCTCTATTACTGGTGGATTTGTGGCGTTATCCCTTGCGTTTCAAAAATTAAAGGCCGATGGAGGGATTCAAGAAATCCCTTTAACAGATCACGTGGCGGCGATTTCCTGCGGCCTTTACGATGGCCAACCGATTTTAGATCTCGATTATCCCGAAGATTCTAACGCCCAAGCAGACACAAATTTTGTCCTCACAGGTAAAGGCGGCATCGTTGAAATCCAAGGAACGGCTGAACAAGGCCCTTTCAGTGAAAAAGACTTCGCTGACATGATGGACCTAGCCAAAAAAGGCATTCAAACTTTAGTCCTCGCTCAAAAAGAAGCCTTGGAGAAATAACCCCATGATAGATACCCTTAAAAAACATCGTAAATTTTCAGAACAAAAACTCCTTATTGGCACCCAAAACTCTGGAAAAATCAAAGAGTTTGAAACCCTCTTAAAACCCCTCAATATCCAGGTGATTTCTTTGCAAAACACCAATCTTGATGATCCCGAGGAAACGGGAGAAACATTTCTGGAGAACGCCCTTTTAAAAGCTCACTACTATTCAAAGTTTTTTAGAATCCCTGCCTTGGCCGATGACTCGGGTTTTTGCATTGACGCCCTTGATCAAAAACCAGGGGTCTATAGCAAGCGCTTTATTGATGGCCTTGGTGGCGAGAAGAAAACCTTCAAACACCTTGAGATGCTGTTAAAAAATGACAAAAAGTCCGCTAGCATGCATTGCACGCTGGCTCTTGCGTGGCCCGATGGTCATGCGGAAACCTTTGAGGGCGTTTGGAGCGGTGACCTTGTGTTTCCGGCGCGTTACGCAAAAGGGAGTGACGCTGGATTTGGTGTTGATCCTATTTTCCAACCCCACGGCCGAACAAAAACATCAAGTGAAGAGATGGCTTATAAAAAGACACATTCTCACCGAGCCCTCGCCCTAAACAAGCTTTTTGAAAGTTGTTTTAAGTGAGCATAAAAGAAACCTTCTTCGACAAATCTAACGAAAAGGGCATAGGACTCTATATCCACTGGCCCTTTTGCCAGTCTAAATGCCCATACTGTGATTTCAACAGCCATGTGCGCCAATCCATTGATGAGCAAGCCTGGGAAGATGCTCTCTTACAAGAGCTTTCTTATGTTGGACAACAAACAAAAGGGCAACACCTCACCAGTGCGTTTTTTGGTGGTGGAACGCCTTCTTTAATGCCCGCCCAAACAGTACAAAAACTCCTCGAAGCCCTTGGCAATTACTGGACCTTAGACTCTGATCTTGAGGTGACCCTTGAAGGAAACCCCAACTCTATTGAGCTCTCTAAGTATCGAGATTTTAAAGCAGCAGGCATTAACCGTGTTTCCGTCGGTATACAATCTTTGCGGCAAGACTCCCTTACTTTCCTAGGGCGCTTACATAATGCAACGGAAGCTAAACGCGCGATTGAAATTACTTCGACACTCTTTGAACGCTCTTCTTTTGACCTTATTTACACTCTTCCCAATCAAACCCCAAAAGAATGGCAACAAGAATTGGAAGAAGCTCTTACGTTTGCTTGCGGTCACCTCTCTCTTTATCAACTTATCATTGAACCAGGAACCGCCTTTCATACCCGTTATCAGCGAGGCGATTTTCAACTGCCTAGCGAAGAAAAATCTGCCGAATTATATGAACTCACACGGGATATTGTAGGCCAACATGGTTATGAAACTTATGAGGTTTCTAATTACGCGCAGCACGGACATCAATGCCACCATAACAATCTCTATTGGACCTATGGTGATTATGTTTGCATAGGTCCTGGTGCCCATGGCCGCGTTTCCCTTGGGGATCAAAAGTACGCTATTAAAAATTATAAAGCCCCTGAAACATGGCTTGAAAAAATAAAACAACACGGCCATGGCCAAGAAATTGTAGACGTTTTAACAGCGGAAGATCAGTTAATTGAACATCTTCTCATGGGATTGCGTTTAAAGACTGGCATCCATAAAGAGAGCTTTCATCAGATACATGGTGCGTCCTTAGCTATGATTTTGGATCCCAAAAAGGTAACCTTCCTTAAAGGCCTTGGGTTTCTTGATGAAAGTGACACACATTTTTATGTCACCCCTTCAGGATTATTACGCCTTAATACCATTACGTCAGAACTTGTAACAACATTGAAATCCCCCTCAAGAAGTGTATAATTGAGGTCATTATTAAAAGGTATGCCCCATGGCTAAAAAGCGCGCAAAACGCTCGATCATCCAAGTCGCCAAAAGTGCTTCAACACGGGCGTTGATCAAAAAATTGATCTACTATGCAAAACCTTATGGCTCTAAGATTGCCCTAGGGTTTGTCTGTATGATTGTAGTCGCCGCCACAACGGCTGCCTCGGCCAAGCTCATGAAGCCCATTATTAATGATATCTTTTTGGGCCGTAAAGAAGAAATGCTTCTCCCCATTACAGGGCTCATTTTTTTGGTCTTTTTCTTGAAAGGGCTTTTCACTTATGGCGAATCCGTTCTCATGGCCTTTGTTGGGCATAGGGTTATTGCCGATGTACAA
>DOCA01000072.1 GCA_003503995.1 Holosporales bacterium | reverse complement strand
CACCATCGCTGGCCTCATTGTTTTCGTTATTATTTCGACAGTGGCTTTTAAATCATCCGTTGAAGAGAGAAAATGCATTTTCACACTGTTATTGATGTTTGTTTTTGTGGCATGTTTTTTTTCTATCTTTGAGCAACTTGGCGGCTCTCTTTTACTCTTCACAGAACACAATATAAACCGTGAATTCCTTGGTATGACCATTCCGGCTTCTTGGTCCCAATCCTTGAACCCCGTCTTTATTGTTTTATTCAGCCCCCTCGTGGCTTCTGTCTGGTCAAAACTAGGTCAACATAATTTAGAACCAATGACCCCCTTTAAATTCTTGTTTGGATTTCTTATATCTGGTTTTGGGTTTTATTTATTTATCTTAGGAATACAATCTCACATTGATGGTTTCGTCAACATACTATGGCTTGTGGCTGGCACGGCTTGCTTTACCCTTGGAGAGTTGTTTATATCACCTGTTGGATTATCTATGGTAACAAAGCTTGCACCAGCTCGTATTGGTAGCTTAATGATGGGGACTTACTTTTTTTCCCACGCTTTTTCCCATTTCCTCGCTCAGAAAATAGCACAAGTTTTTGGCGCACCAGAAGGCGTAGACGCAAAATTAGATATCATGGCCTCACTTGCTGGTTTTGAGAGCATCTTCACCTTTGTCTCTCAATTCGCGTTTGTCTCAGCAGGAGCTGTTTTAATAGTTGTACCTCTTCTCTATAATGTTTTTAAACGCCATGCTTAAAAAATCCCTCCTCTTTGCCAACAACATTGACAAAGTGGGGAGTTTATCCCTATTCTCTTAAGAAATAGAAAAGGTAATCCCATGAAACGATCCCCTCTTTTTTGGAGCGCTTTTGACCGCCTCAAACTTGTTTCTTTCCTCATTGTTGTGATGTGGTTTGTTGTGTGGTGGTCCATTTAATAAGATATTATGTTAAACAATCTTTTTCCTGAAAAACAAAATTTACAGTCCCGCTCTTTGTACGAAACCCATGATCATGGGCACGATCTTATCCGCTTAGAAAATATTTCTGTAAATTACCGCCACCACATAGCCCTTGAAAAAATAAACTGTTGCTTTAGGCAAGGGAGCCTCACTGCGATTATTGGTCCTAATGGCGGGGGAAAAAGCACCCTCCTAAAAGCCATTCTTGGAATGGTTCCTCTTTCTTCTGGAAAAATCTCTCTCAATGTCTCTTTGAACAAAACGATTTCTTACCTTCCTCAACAAGCAGATATGGACCGCTCTTTTCCACTAACTGTTCAAGATGTAGTGGCTTCTGGCCATTGCCAACACGAAGGTTTTTTCAAACGTTTCGATAGAAACCTCCAAAAAAAAGTAGAGTCCGCCCTTGAAGAAGTTGGCATGCTTGAGTGCATGAACAGAGCCTTAGACGAACTCTCGGGCGGGCAATTCCAACGTGTTCTTTTTGCCCGTTTGATTTTACAAAATGCCGATTGTATTTTATTGGATGAACCTTTTACGGCCATTGATACCTACACCATTAACGACTTGATTAAAGTCATTTTGAAATGGCACACAGAAGGCAAAACCTTGTTAATCGTGAACCACGACCTTGATCTTGTTCAAGATCATTTTCCAACGTCTATGATGATCGCACGGCGAATTTTAGATTGGGGCGAGACAAAAGATGTTGTAACCTTGGATAATCTACATCGTGCAAAACACATTTCAAGACATCTGGAAAACCGCGACGTTGACCCTGGAGATGAAATTTTTGAGGTGAAAACAACTTAAATGTACGAGTTTTTTATAGAGCCTTTTGCCTCTTTTATGTTTATGAAGCGTGCTCTTGCGGCTTGTTTTTCCTTGTCCCTTGGGTGCGCCCCCATTGGAGTCTTACTTGTTCTCCGCCGCATGAGCCTTATGGGAGATGCCTTATCCCATTCTATTCTACCTGGCGTTGCCGTAGGGTACGTTTTTGCAGGGCTCTCTTTACCCATCATGGGCATCGGTGGTTTTATCGCAGGTCTTTTTGTGGCTTTCATTGCAACCCTTGTAACCCGCCATACCATTTTAAAAGAAGACGCAAGTTTTGTTGGTTTTTATTTAATTGCCTTGTCCTTGGGTGCTGTCATCGTCTCTATTTTTGGGAGCAATGTTGATTTATTACATATTCTCTTTGGACAAATTTTAGGCGTAACAACCGATGCCCTTTATTTGATTGGGGCCATTACAACCTTTTCCCTTGTAACCCTCAGCTTTATTTATCGCCCCCTAATGATTGAATGCTATGATCCCGTTTACATGCGTTCCATCGGAGCTAGCGGTGCCTTCTATCATATTATTTTCATGATGTTAGTCGTCTTAAATATGATCGCTGCCTTTCAGGCTCTTGGTACCCTTATGGCTCTTGGTATGATGATGCTACCCGCCGTTGCTGCTCGTTTTTGGGGTCGAGAAGTCGGCAGTATTTTTGTTATTGCCTTCATCTTAGCCTTTATTTCAGGCTACCTGGGTCTCTTATTGTCCTATCATTATAAGTTACCTAGCGGCCCTGCCATTATTCTGGTTGCTGGTATCATTTATGTTATTTCCCTTTTAATTGGCAGATACGGATCCATTCGCCAGAGGGTTCTGTCATGATCAAAAAAGTTGTTTTTGTGTTTTCATTTCTTCTTTCTTTTTCTATGTACTTAAACCTTCAAGCACAAGACCATACACAAGAAAAGCTTATTGTAACCGCAAGTTTTAGCATCCTTGGGGATGTCATTAAAAACGTTGGGGGAAACCTGGTTACCGTTAACGTAATTGTGGGGCCCAACCAAGATACCCACGTTTATAAACCAACCCCAGATGATAATGTTTTAATTGTTAACTCTGATCTTGTCATTATTAATGGTCTAAGTTTTGAAACATGGTTTGAGCGTCTTGTTTCAGCCTCTGGTTATACAAAGCCTGTCATCGTTGCGTCACAAGGCATTTCTTTTCATAAAATGATGGAACCACAAATTTCAAGTGAGCCTGTTCCTGATCCCCATGTATGGAATGATGTACGCCACGTCATAACGTGGGTCTATAACATCAAAAAAGCCCTGCAAAATCTGGACCCCAAAAATGCGTCCACCTATGAACAAAATGCAGCTCTTTATTTGAAAGAGCTTAAAAAGCTTGATCAATGGATTAAAGATCAATTCAAAGACATTCCAAAAGAATCTTGCAAAGTAATCACCGCTCATGACGCGTTTAATTATTTTGAAAAAGCCTATGGTCTTGTTTTTTTATCGCCTCAGGGGCTTTCAACAACTGACGAGCCTTCTGCCCATGAAATGGCGTCTCTTACTCTGCAAATCAAGAAAGAAAAAATTACAACG
>DOCA01000216.1:12708-12842 GCA_003503995.1 Holosporales bacterium | reverse complement strand
AGAAGAGCAGTCCCGCCACCGGTTACAACGCCTTCTTCAACGGCTGCACGCGTGGCATTTAACGCATCTTCAACGCGATCTTTACGTTCCTTGACTTCGACTTCTGTTGCACCACCAACGTGAACAACAGCAAC
>DOCA01000216.1:0-12651 GCA_003503995.1 Holosporales bacterium | reverse complement strand
TTTTTCACGATCATAATCAGACGTTGTTTCTTCGATTTGAGCGCGGATTTGGTTGCAACGAGCTTGCACAACGTCTTCACCAGCTGTACCGTCAACGATTGTTGTGTTCTCTTTTGTGATCACAACTTTCTTGGCTGTTCCAAGCATCTCCATTGTGACATTTTCGAGTTGAATACCAATGTCCTCAGAAACCATTTGAGCCCCTGTTAGAATAGCGATGTCTTCAAGCATGGCTTTACGACGATCTCCAAAACCAGGTGCTTTTACGGCAGCAACTTTAAGCCCGCCACGTAAACGGTTGACAACAAGCGTTGCGAGAGCCTCACCTTCAACATCTTCTGCAATTATCAAAAGAGGGCGGCTTGATTGAACAACTTGCTCAAGAATTGGAAGCATAGCCTGCAATCCAGTGAGTTTCTTTTCGATGATCAAAATGAAAGGATTCTCAAGGTCAGCAATCATTTTCTCAGAATTTGTTACGAAGTAAGGGGAAATATAACCACGGTCAAATTCCATACCCTCAACAACATCAAGTTCCGTATTGAAAGATTTGGCTTCTTCGACGGTGATGACGCCTTCTTTACCAACTTTTTCCATGGCTTGAGCCAAGATCGCACCGATTTCTTTTTCACCGTTTGCAGAGATCGTTGCAACTTGTGCAATTTCTTCGTTGGTGGAAACAGGCTTTGCAGCGTTCTTAAGATTCTCAATTACAGCAGTAACAGCAAGGTCAACACCGCGCTTAAGGTCCATAGGGTTCATGCCAGCGGCAACAGCTTTTGCGCCTTCATTGACGATGGATTGTGCAAGAACAGTTGCTGTTGTTGTCCCATCACCCGCAATATCGTTTGTTTTGCTAGCGACTTCACGGAGCATTTGAGCCCCCATGTTTTCAAAAGCGTCTTTGAGTTCGATTTCTTTTGCAACGGATACACCGTCTTTTGTGATGCGTGGTGCACCAAAGCTTTTAGAAAGAACAACATTACGGCCTTTTGGACCAAGGGTTACTTTTACAGCGTTTGCCAAGGTATTCACGCCTTGTAGCATACGTGTTCTAGCGTCTGTTGAAAATTTTACATCTTTTGCGGACATTTTTATCTCCTTTTAAATATTAGAAAATTATACCTACTTATGCTTTGGCATGAAGGTTTTGGAGCTCTCATGCCGAAAGAGGGGTAGTCTATAATTAGGCAGCTTTGATTCCAAATATATCTGACTCTTTCATAATGAGTAGATCTTCTTTATCAACTTTAATTTCTGTGCCGGACCATTTGCCGAAAACAACGGTATCGCCAACTTTAACATCCAAGGCAACAATAGCACCTGAATCATCGCGGGCACCTGATCCAACGGCTAGGATTTCGCCTTCAATAGGCTTTTCCTTTGCGTTATCGGGAATAATAATGCCGCCGCTTGTTTTAGAATCTTGCTCAATTCGGCGGACAAGAACGCGGTCGTGTAGGGGTTTGAACTTCATGAGATTTATCTCCTCTATCTGTTAGACTAAAGAAGGCTTCAAAGTGAGCCTGATTACAGCACTCTATTTAAAGCACATACAAATTGCAATGATATACAATTTTTTCAAGAGGTTAGCGTTTTTTAAAAAACCATCCAACACACTCTTAACCTATTTTTAATCCATTGGCTCTCAAAGGTCAAGAAAAACAGTTTCCTAAGACTTTTTTAAGGAAGTCTATATAAATTGCAAAAGGAGCATCTTTTTGTTATTAGTTGACTCTTTCAAGACTATTTTTTTTGCGGGACTTAATAAAATGCTTAACTACTTTTCCATATTGCTTTTAATTTCACTTTCACTTTTAAATTTCCCTACCTTTGGGTCTGCTCCGGAAGAAGATTTCCCACAAAACTCTTCAAAAGGAAGAAGTTCTTATTGGAATAGTGTGATGGCAGGGGTGATTCGAGGGGGTACCTATGTCGTTGAACACCCCTTGGTTGCGACTATGGATCGGGTGGCGTTGAGTGGTCAAAGCTCTACATTTGTCTTGAAAAAACTTGTTAGAGAAGAAGGTGTGATGGCTCTTTGGCGTGGCGGGTCGACGGTTTTGGCTCGAATGGGGTCTTGGCCTCTTCGTATGGGGACGTACCAATGGGTTGGAAAGAACGTGCAGTCCGGGTATCTTAAAACCTTTTCGTCTGTTGTGGCGATGAGTGCCATGGACACACTGTTTTTAAAGCCCTTTGATACGTTACGGATTGCTATGGTGAGCGCCACCAAGGAAAAACCATTTGATATTAGGAGAGTCTTATTATTACGGGTTCTTTATAAGGATATTCTTACTGTGGGAGGAGGCAATTTATACACGTGGACTACTTATCTTTCAGCAGATGCTTATTATAAAAACTTATTTCGCTCTTATTCTGAAGAGGAAAATTTAACATCTCTTCAATTGGTTGGCGTTGCGGGAGCAACAACGGTGATCTCTGGTGTTTTATGTGCGCCCGTACGCCTTGTAATGACAAATTTGCAAGCACCAGAGGCCTCGTGTCGTGGTTTTATAGCGGGATGGCGATATACCCTAAAAAGGATAGGAATGAGGGGTATTATCAGGCATTTTCGCCTTGGAACTGTGGCTTATATTCCAGGGAATATTGCAGCGACTTTTCTTTTTGATTGGCTGGATCGTAAAAATTCCGTGGCAGAAAATCACTATTAGTTCTCCTAGAAAAAGCCTGTATACTGGATGTGTTATATATAGTGATTTAGGTTTTGCCCCTGCAAATGACCGGATGCGCAAGAGACGACAGCTATATTTTATAGCTTAAGGGCAGAGGAATAAACGGTCAGTGCAAAGATAATTTACTATAGTGCGCTATACAGGGAGAAAAACATATGCTACGCGGACTTTGCGAAGAAATCAGCCACCTTGAACATACCCATGCCTTTGGGTTTGTAACAGCTATTGTCGGCAGCCTTGTTGAGGTAAGCGGCCTTCAACGCGTGGTATCTGTTGGTTCTGTTTGCCGCCTTAAGAACCGATCAGGAGAAACATTCCCTTGTGAGGTTGTTGGCTTTAAGGGAGATCAAACCCTTGTTATGGGGTATGACTCCATTGAAGGCCTGGGTCCTGGCTGTAAGGTGACTTACGAAGGGCATCATAATGTAATATATCCCCATGACACCTGGCTTGGCCGAACACTTGATGGATTTGGCAAACCCCTTGATGATTTAGGGCGCGTTCCTTCTGGTCCAAAAGCCTATGACTTAAATGCTTCTCCTCCTGCAGCCCATAAACGCCGCCTCATTGAAAAACGCATTGATCTTGGGGTCCGCGCTATGAATACCTTTACGACTTGTTGCTCTGGGCAACGTATGGGGATTTTCGCGGGCTCGGGCGTTGGGAAATCTATTTTGCTCTCGATGTTGGCGCGTTTTTCAAAAGCAGATGTCATTGTGATTGGCCTCATTGGAGAGCGTGGTCGAGAGGTTCGGGAATTCATCGATAAGCATCTTGGCGCAGAAGGCATGGCTCGCAGCGTTGTGGTTGTGGCAACATCCGATGAGCCAGCTCTCATGAGGCGTCGTGCAGCCTATACAACTCTTTCCACTGCCGAGTATTTTCGAGATCAGGGCAAAGAAGTCTTATGTCTCATGGATAGTGTGACACGCTTTGCCATGGCTTTGCGTGAAATTGGCTTGTCTATTGGAGAGCCTCCAACCACCAAAGGTTATACACCTAATGTGTTTGTTGAACTTCCCCGCTTATTAGAGCGAGCAGGCCCTGGGAGTGATCAAATTCAGGAAAATTACCAAGGAAATATTACAGGACTCTTTACTGTTTTGGTTGAAGGAGGCGATGATAATGAGCCGGTCTCTGATACCACGCGGGGTATTTTAGATGGGCATATTATGTTGGATCGGAAAATTGCAGAGCGGGGGCGTTTTCCTGCTATTAATATTCTACGCAGTGTTTCCCGAACCATGCCTGATTGCAATAATGATGAGGAGTCAGCGGTGATTCAGCAAGCTCGGGACTATTTATCGACCTATGATGACATGGAAGAGCTCATCCGCCTTGGGGCTTATCGTCGTGGGTCAAATCCCAACGTTGATAAGGCTATTCAGTATTATGACAAGTTAGACCCCTTTCTTGCCCAATCTAAAGAACATCAAATTACTTTTGAAGAAGGCTTTGAGGATTTATCCACAATTCTTGGTATGACTGGAAATGGGGAAGCAGAGATGAGTGATGAGAATTATCAGGCAACAGGAAGCTAAAGCATTTTATTCAGTTGTTTTTTTCTAATGGCATTATAATGAATCGCTTTTAGATCAAGCACAGAATCAATGAACGTTGCCATAATCGTATCAGCAATAAAAGAACTCCCACTGTTTGTTAGGACCACGATGCCGATTTTTTGTTTTGGAAGCATGCCGAGGCAAGCTGTGTAACCTTGAAGAGCACCCCCATGATAAATGAAGGGAGTGCCAGAGTAATCAAAAAGGCGCCACCCCAAACCGTAGTCAGCTCGTTTTACCCGTGCTATGCGCCATTGTGTGTTCCAGCGTTTAATTTCGTCGGGTGTTTCAATATGAGGTTGTGTCATGTAATTTATGGTGCTTTTTGTAAAGAGAATAGGGTGGTCAGATAAAAATTCTTTAAGCCATTTCAGCATATCTGCTGCACTCGCATTCACGCCAGCAGCTGACCCAACATCATAATAGCGACAGTTATAGGGCAACGCTTTATAGGATCCGTCTTTAATTTTTTTGTGGGGCATGGCTTTATTTGGAGAGGCCTTAAAAGCAGCGCAGCTGCAAGATGCATTTTGCATATCCAAAGGTTGAAAAATACGCGTTTCCAAGAGTGTTTCATAGTTTTGATTGCTGAGGGTTTCGGCAATATGCCCTGAGAGGCTAAAAATAACATTTTGATAGGTATGGCATTGTCCAAGGTCACAAATAGGTTTTACATCTCCGAGCTTTGTGATGATTTTTTTGTAGGGAGTATTTTGATCCAAAAGGTGAGTGTAGGTGTGCCTTGGGAATCCTGTGCTATTGCTTAAAACATGCTTGAGAGTCATGGTATTAAGAGAGGTGTTATTTTGCGTTTTTAATTCTGGAAGATGATCGATAATTTTATCTTTCCATTGAAGAGAGCCTTCTTGAACAAAGGTAGTCAAAAGACCTGCTGCAATTGTTTTTGAAACGGACGCGATACGAAACGTTGTTGTCGCATTAATGGTTTCTGGTTTTCCAATCTCACAAAGGCCATATCCTTTGAGGAAAACGATGCGGCCTTCTTTGATGATTCCGATGGCAAGACCAGGAGCATTCCATATTTTGAGAGTTTCTTTGATGTGCGCATCAAGTTTATCTCCCTCGAAATCATATAAAGTTTGAGAGGTGAAAAAAAGAATTGCGAAGAAAAGAGCTCGTAATTTTTTAAATGTCTGAGCCATTAAAATAAATCAGCAACCTTGCAGGGATCAAAGAGGCAGGGGATATACTTTGTGACGGCTTTATTGGTTGCGGCCATGGTTTTCGCCATATCTGGTGAGTCATCTTCGAGCCAGATATAGATCAAGCGGAGGTATATTAAAGCAAATCCTCTAAGTTGAAGCGCTCCTAAAGGACCTGTAAAATGACTGTCCGATAGGGCAGCGAGGCGTTTTACGGCTTCAATGAATTGGGGAATTGTATTAAAGGCGAGAGTGGGATTTCCTTGGAAGGTGTTTTTGAGATTTGCAATGGCTTTTTTATGGGGTGTTGCAGCTTCAAATCGTGCAAAAAGACTATCAAACAATTTATCTTCTTTTGATGTGTTTTCGGTGATGAGGTCTTGATTTATATGCTTTAGGGTTTGCTCTTCTATATAAGAAATCATCAAAGCTAGGAGATCTTCCTTTGAGGTTGCAAAATGATGGAGTTCCTCAAGGCTAATATTAAGGTGAGCGGCTACATCATTGAGCGTAAGGGCAGTCCAGTCTTTATCCTCAAGGAGTGTGAAAATGGCGAGGGCAACGGTGTTTTTTTCTATCATTTTAAGGCCTCGGCGTGTTTGAAGGCGGCTTTGGTAACGTCCTCTATCAGAGTATTAAAACGATCCTTATCTTGCAAGACCTTAAGTCCGGCCTCGGTCATACCACCGGGGCTAGTCACTTGAATGCGAAGGTCTGTTGCGCTTTTGCTTGGTGTTTGCGCAAGATACTGCGCACTTCCAATAACGGTTTCACGGGCTAGAAGACTTGCATCCTCTGTGGAAAAGCCAAGGCTCATGGCGGCCTTTTCAAGGGCTTCTACCAAAGAAAAAACATAGGCTGGCCCACATCCTGAGATAGCCGTTAAGCGATCTAGTTTTTCATCACTTTCCACAAAGACAGCTCGACCAACGGCTTCCATAATGCGGGAAGCGCGTTCTTTATTAAGAGGGGTGATAGTCTTATTGGCCAGTAAGCCACTCATGGCTTTTGAAATGGTTGCTGGCGTATTGGGCATGATGCGGACAATTTGCTTGTTATCTCCGAGAGCTTTTTCATAAAAAGAAAGATCAAGACCAGCAGCAATAGTCATAATAAGCGTATCGGTTGTGACGTGGGTCACATAGTCCCTAATAACCTGGGGCATAATTTGTGGTTTAACACCGAAGATTAAAACATCACTAGTTGTTGTGAGTTGATCGGGTGTTTCAAGGTAGGTGATGATATTAGGGTAGCGCTCTTGGAAAGGATCAACGGTGTGTTTTTCTGGAGTGATAACGGTCACTTTTGAAAAAAGACCGTCGGCTTGAAGCCACCCCTTTAATAGAGCACCGCCCATAGCGCCACAGCCAACAAGAGTCATGGAAAGGTCTCTGGTCATTTTAAGTGCCTGCCTTGGTTAAATTAAGAATGATTAATGTCAGTTTAGCTTATTTTTTCAAAACAAACAGAGAAAATTCAAGACTTTTTGAGGAAAAGGAGGAAGGGAGGTTATATAGAAATTGCCGTATTGTTAACTTTTTCTTAATATTCCTAATCCCACTCTAAAAGAAGAAAGCAAGACGTTATGTAACTTGCTAGGACAGGGGGAAGAAGTATGAAAAATAACAAGAATGCTATAAATCCAACAAAATTTTCTCAAACCAAGATAAGCACTAAAATTGCTTGCTGCGCTTTAGCAGGCTTCCTTTTTTCTTCATATCAGCTTCAGGCTAGTTTTTCAGAAGGTTCCGAAGATGAGCCCTACAAGTTTCCAGGAATTTCCATGAAAACAGGATTTACCATTACGGCAAGTTCTCAAAAAGAGGTTGAGGATAAGCATCGCCGATCTGTAATGAAATCCGTGGCAGAAGCTGCCCAGACGCGTGCTCAAACAGCCAAGCTCATCTTTGCTTTCAAGCATAATTTTTTAATCCCAACGTGGTTGCGTGAAGAGTTGCCTGAGGAAGTATCTTCAAAATTATTAGAGCTTAATATGTTAACGTGAAATTAAGTGTGGCAAAGCCCTTTCAAGAAATACGAGTCATAACAACGGCTTTATTATATTTCAATGGGTTAGAAGCTGACCCCCTTGTTGCAGCCATGAGTCCAGTGTCAAAGTTGGTGCGTCTTATTAATGAGGCGGGATTTGAGGAGGATGCGTCCCCCTTTGAAAAAGCAAAGAGGTTTTCTTTGCTGGCTATGTGCTTGGATGCTTATAATACGTTAGGGCTTACCCATGAAGAGTCTAATGGGATGATGGCAGCTCTTTATAACAAGGCAGCCCAAGAAGTTTATTCTGTTGCCTCTGAACTTCCAGGCGTGGTTTTAGCGGATTTGTATACGTCTGCTGGGCAATTAAAGCGTTGGGCTGCTCACCGTACTACGAACCCAAGGAAGAAAATGACCTATGTGGTGGATAGTCTTGAGCTCTTTTCAAAGGCCCGCCAGTACACTCAAGCTGCAGATAACGATGCGGCATTATTGGCCAAAGTTAAACAAGAACAACATTTTGCTTTGGACCTTTTTGAAGAGACATTGTTAGGTAGAGGATTAGTTGAAAGTGGGGTGAAAAAATTCATCGCCTCGAGGCGCTTGGAAATCTAATATAGGCCTTGGAAAATATTGTTTTTAGGTGTGTGTGGTTTTCCCTTGACGGGAGCTGTTAAAGTGAGTAAAAGTTATGCATTGGATAGATTTAGGAGAATAAAATGTCACGTCGTTGTGCATTAACTGGAAAAGGTGTGATGAGCGGAAATAACGTCAGTCACGCGAAAAACAAAACCCGTCGTCGTTTTCTACCAAATTTGCAAAATGCAACATTTGCAAGTGATGTTCTTGGGTCAACAAAAATCCGCGTGTCAACACGTGCGATTCGGACTGTTGAGAAAAAAGGCGGATTGGATGCATTCCTTATGGGAACACCAAACACAAAATTAACAGACGAAGCTTTAAAGCTTAAGCGTCGCCTTATTAAGGCAATGCCTGCTCCAACAGCCTAGTTTTTGTTTATTGAATAATCAAAGGGTGCTGTTATGAGCACCCTTTTTTTTTAGAGTTCTATAGTATCATGATCGATTTAACACCTTTTATTATGTTTTTACAAAACCTCCCCAATGAGTTTTTGCTCCTTGTTATGTATGTCTTTGCTGTGGGGTCATTAATGACTTTGCATCACTTTTTAGGTAAAACGGGCATCTATGTTTATATGGCTTTAGGCGTAATTGTTGGGAACCTTCAGGTTCTAAAGGCCATGACCTTAACAGGCTTTTCTCAACCCGTTGCTATGGGCACGATTGTTTTTATGACAACGTTTTTGGCAACAGATATTTTGGCAGAACGTTATGGAAAAGAGGCGGCTCAAAAAGCAATTTGGTGTGGTTTTGTGGGTATTATTTTCACCACAGGTATTATGATTTTAACCCTCGGTATGCCACCACTACCTCCCTCGGATCAAAATGGTTTTTTCAATGAAGCTCATTATGCCATCCAAACGCTTTTCTTGCCGGCACCAGCTTTATTCGTTGCAAGTTTAACCTCTTATCTGATTAGCCAGTATGTGGATGTGCGTCTCTTTTTGCTGATCAAGCGTGTGACAGAGGGGCGTTTATTATGGTTACGCTCCTTTTTATCAACGGCGACATCCTCTTTGCTTGATAATATTATGTTCAGCGTATTGGCATGGAAAATCCTCGTGCCCCTCGATATCGATACCAGCACTCTTATTTTTACATACATTCTAGGGACGTATACCTTGCGTCTTTTGGCAACGGGCCTTAATGCACCTGTGATGTATCTTATTAATTTGACCCAAGAGCGTAAACAACATGCAATCGCCTAAAATATCTTCCCTAGATTATCCAGGGTTTTCCTTTGATATCACTTTTCAAAGTCAGAGCTCTCGGGCTCGCCTTGGTGTTTTAAACACCCCCCATGGGAGTGTTGAGACGCCAGCCTTTATCTTCTGTGCTACTAAGGCCGCTATTAAAGGTTTATCACCCCATCAAATGAAAGCTTGCGGGACTCAGTTTATTTTGTCCAACACTTACCATCTTATGCTAAGTCCAGGTAGTAAATTGATCCAAAAAATGGGCGGAATCCATAAATTCATGGGCTGGGATGGTCCTATTTTGACGGACTCGGGCGGCTTTCAAGTCTTTAGCCTTGGTCATGGGTCTGTTGCCAGTGAAATTAAGGGCAAGCGCTTTGGAGGGCGTCGCAAAACCTTGCTGGAAATTACCGAAGAAGGGGCTGAGTTTAAGTCCTATCTTGATGGTAAAAAGCATATGCTTTCCCCTGAAAAATCCATTGAAACACAGCGTGAATTGGGAACAGATTTTGTTGTGGTCTTTGATGAGTGCACCCCTTTTCATGTGGAGAAATCTTATACAGAGCTTTCCATGCACCGCTCTCACAGATGGGAAGAACGTAGCCTTGCTGAATTTGCAAAGCACCATAATGGGACACAAGCCCTTTATGGCATTGTGCAAGGTGGCGTTTATGAAGATTTGCGTCGTGAAGCGACAGACTTTGTGAACTCTCAACCTTTCTTTGCCCATGCTGTTGGTGGGTCCCTTGGCGCTGATAAAGAGCAAATGTATGACGTTGTCTCCTATACCATGAGCCTTCTGACGCCAGAGCGCCCTGTGCATTTATTGGGCATTGGTGGGGTGCGTGATATCTTTGAAGGGGTTCAACAAGGCATTGATACCTTTGATTGTGTTCACCCAACACGGTTGGCGCGTCATGGGGGTGCTTTGATTCGGGCTGATCAGGACATTGATACGGATAAAGAGCATATCAACTTAAAGAACACGCGCTTTAAAGAAGATCCTGAGCCCATTGATGCAACGTGTGAGTGTGAGACCTGCCAAACATACTCTCGCTCTTATCTTCACTATTTGTTAAAGGCCAAAGAGCTCCTTGCCATGCAAGCCATTACCATTCACAACGTTGCTTATATGAATCGTCTTTTGCAGGCTGTTCGAGGGGCCATAAAAAGTGATACCCTCTTAGAAGAACGAAAGAAGTGGGTTAAAGGATAAAAATGGGAAAGGTTCGCCTTTTTGTTGATGCGCCTGAATTGGCACAAGGCATCTCTGTTGAGCTTGATAAAAAGCAGTCCCATTATATTACCCATGTCATGCGCCTTGTTGTGGGAGATTCCCTTTCTATTTTTAATGGTCGTGATGGTTTATGGAAAGCTTACCTTCAAGGAGGCTCTAAAAAATCATCTGTCCTTGAAGTCTCTGAACAGCTTTCTCCACAAAAGATTCTGCCTGAAGTGCATCTTTGCTTTGCCCCTTTAAAACAAAACCCTCTTCATTTGCTTATTGAAAAAGGGACTGAACTCGGTGTAACTCATTTTCATCCCCTTTTAACGGACCGTACAGTTGTGCGTGCCTTTAAGGCGGAAAAGCATCGCTCAACAGCTATTGAAGCATGCGAACAGTGCCAACGCTTTCATATGCCAGCTTTTGCGCCTTTGCAATCCCTTGATCGATTTCTAGGGAGCCTTGATCCCAATAAAGATGTTTTGTATGTCTGCGATGAGCGCCGTGAGGGCGCGCAAACAATTCTAAAACAGCACGATAAACACTTAACGCCATATATCTTGATTGGCCCAGAGGGAGGATTTTCTCCTCAAGAATTTCAACAGCTTCAACGTCAAAGGGCTGTGCGCTTTATTACCTTAAGCCCCCACGTTTTGAGGGCTGAAACGGCTGCAATTTCTATTTTAAGTCAGTTAAGCTTAGTTCTTTGAAGAACTTGTTTTAGGATAAGTCTCTTTGATAAACAAGAGGCTTAGAACGGCAAAGGCGAGGGCGGTGGGCACAGCCGTTAAGGCAAAGGTAAAGTTCTCTGTTGTGAAATAGGGCACGCCGTTTTTTAAAGTTCCATCCCATTTATAATCCAGCAACCAGCCTACAAGAGGTTCAAATATGACACCGCTTAACATCACAATCATGTTGGTAAAGGCTGCGGTGATACCGCTAATGCGTAGTGGCATGTTTTCTGTTGCCATGGCAAAAATAAGATTTTGACCAGAAAAGAAAAAGCCTGCACAAAACATCAAGCCATACATCAACGTCATTGGGATAGCATCGATATAAAGAATGCCTAAAAAGAGAAGTAAATAGATGCTTGCGCTTGCAAACATAACCTTTTTACGATTTCTTAGGTAATCCGAAAGCCACATGGTGAAAGGAGCACCAAGGGCGATGCCGATATAGATAAAAGATACCATGGAGGCTGCGCGTTTTGAGGATATGGCATAGCGTTCGGAAAGATAAAGAGCTCCCCAAAGGTCGGCAATAGCCGCAAGAGGCACATACATCATGCAACCAAAAAAAGCGACAAACCAGACTTGTTTTGAGGTTACAACCGTTGCAAGGCCATCTAAGAGTTTCACAGGGGGCTTTTCTTTTGCAGGCTGTAAATCACGCGGTTCTCTTAGAATAAAATAAAGGGCGGCTGCAAGACCAGAACCAGCAATAGTCACCATAAGAAGTGTGTAACGCCAGCCAAATTCATCGACCAGAGCTCCCAAGGGGGCTCCAGCTGAAGTCGCGCCAAGAGTTCCAAGGACCAAGGTAAAGCCAATGACACGACCAATGCGTTCTGGGGGAAACCAGAGGGTCGCTAGTTTTATGGTACCAATAAATCCACAAGCGGCACCAGCGCCCATAAGAAGGCGTCCAAAAGAGGCAACACTCAAGGTTTCTGCTTGAGAAAAAAGATAAGTACCGAAGGTTGCAATAGCACAGCTTGCAGCCATTAAACGTCGTGGTCCAAAACGATCTAAAAGAATACCGAGAGGAATTTGCATGGCTGCATAAGCATTGTAATAAAAGGCGCCAAGTACGCCAAGGGCGCACCCTTGAACGGCAAAATCTCTCATGAGGTCTTGGCTCATAACACCAGGACTTACCCGTAGAAAAAATTGATAAAAATAAAAGAGGGCAGCGATGCACCAAAAGAGCCAGATGGACTTGGTTGATTTTGTAGAGGGGGTGGATAGGGCAGGGTTTTGCGATTCCATTAATCCAATATGGCATGACTTTCAATAATTTACAAGAGCACTTCATATGTGTGCTAAGTTTAAGGGAGCAATTACAAAAATTTGATAGTATATAGGAACCTCTGCGAAATGGCTAAGCGAAGTGGTTTTGGATGAAATAAAAGTGAAGTGAGCCAAAGAATCAGACAATGTGGAAACGTAAGCATACCTTT